>JACQSP010000014.1 GCA_016205905.1 Candidatus Woesearchaeota archaeon | reverse complement strand
GATATTAAACAAGAAATAATTAAGAGAATAAGTTCTATAAAAAGTGACAGAGCAGTAGAAATATTAGAAACTCAACTATTGAAAGAAGAAGATAGTGATACCAGAGTAAAGATAATCAGTGGTTTAGTTTCAATAAACAATGACAAAGCAGCAGAAGTAGTAGGGGCGCAGCTTTCTCGAGAACAAAATAAGGCTGTCAAAGAAGCCATAATTAATATATTAAAGTATCTTCAAATTAATAAAGCATTAGGCATATTAGAAACTCAACTCTTGAAAGAAGAAGAAAACGAGTTTAAATTCCAAATTCTCTTGAAATTAAAAGAGATAATAACAGGATTGAGAGACCCAGAAAGTAAATGGAAAAAGGATGCTATAAACATTGAAAAAACAGCAGAAGTATTAGGAAAAAAATTATTGGAAGAACAAGATTCATGGATTAAACAAGAGATAACAGAAATATTGGAGATAATAATAAGGGAATTTCATCCTCAAAAAATTGACAAAGCAGCAGAAGCATTAGCAGCACAATTTTCTCGAGAACAAGAGATATTGATTAAACAAATAATACTAAGAGCCTTAAGCTTTGGAGCAAACGAGAATGCAATAGAATCGTTAGGGAAAAACCTCTTAGAAGAAAAAGATAAAAATTTAAAATTAGATTTGATTAGAGTATTAAGCGGTTACACAAAAAGTGAGAAAGCAGCAGAAGCATTAGGAGCACAACTTTCTCAAGAACAAGATATAGAAGTTAAATCAAAAATAATAGAATCATTAGGTAACATAAACAGTGACAAAGCAGCAGAAGCATTAGCAGCACAACTTTCTCAAGAACAAGATAAAGAAGTTAAATCAATGATAATAATAGCATTAGATAACATAAACAGTGACAAAGCAGCAGAGATATTAGCAACTCAACTTAAAAAAGAGGCAGATATATCTATTAAATTAGTAATAATCAACATATTAGTTCATATAAGAAGTAAAAACTCAGTAGAGCCATTAATTGAGAAAATGAAAGAAGAGAAAGATGATAGTGTTAAGACAGCGATAATACAAGCATTAGATTCAATTAGAAGTGAGAAAGCAGTTGAGCCATTAATCGAACAGTTGAAAGATAACTCAAATAGTGATCAAGTTAGGATAGCGAGTGCAAATGTATTATCCCATCTCAATAGTGATAAATCAGTTGATGTATTTATAAAGGAATCAAAAGATAAAACAAACAGCGACCTTGTGAGGGTAGCAAGTTTAAAACCATTAGTGGATGCAGTAGGCAGAGTTAGCAGTGAAGATGTAATTGACTTATTGATTGAGCAATTTAAAGATAAAACAAATGGTGATAAAGTAAGAGTAGAAAGTGCATACAGATTAAGCCTAACTAAAAATGAAAGATTAATTGAGCTGATAGAGCACTTAAAAGATAAAACAAACAGTGATGAAGTTAGAATGGCTCTTATCACTGCATTAGAACAAACAAAAGAAATAAAGCTAGAACAAGTAAGAGGTGAAATGATAACGCAATTAAAAGATAAGGGTAACAGCGATGCAGTCAGGATTAAGATTTTAGGCTCTTTTGGTGTAATAATTGGAGGTAAATCAATAGACCCATTGTTAGAACAATTGAAAGACAAGACAAACAGTGATGCGATACGAATAAAAATTATAAGCATATTGGGTGCTCTTGAATCAAAGAAAGCAGTTGAGCCATTGATAGGGCAGTTAAAAGACAAAGATAATAACAACGACATCAAAAAGAAAGTAGTGGAAAGCCTAACTAAATTCAAGCCAAGTTTGCTAGCAAAGAAGCTTGGCATCAATATTAAACTAGCTAATTATTTAATTAGCAGCCAGACAAATTTAGATGCTTTTGCTAAATTTACTAGAATATTAGACGAGGACTTTAAAAGAAATGTAAATGAAATTGCATATAATCTGGCAAGGGAGAAAACCTTACATCCTTCTGAGCATCATATTGAAGAAGACGAGAAATACAGTTTGTTTGATCACTTGTTCACTGTGTTTAGTGAAATAGATAAAATAAAATCTGAGCAAGAACTCTTTAATAAATTCTTCAGAAATGATCCTAAAGAATTTAATGTTGATATTCCTGCACTAGTAGAACTGTTTTCTTATTTATCCATTGATGAAACTATTAAGATAATAAAATTAATCAGGGATGACCCAAAACTGACAATGAGCCAGATTATGGAAGACATAAAAAAAGAAGTCAGAACAATGCATCCTGACATAAATGAAGGTGACTTTGAGCATTTGATTAAAAGACTGGATTGGTTAGTAAGAAATTTGTTCATAATAGAGCAGCAGTTACAGACACTGAATGATTTTATAACAACAGATGAGACAAAAATAAAAAATACGAAAGACCTCATTGAACTGCTAAAAGCAATAGATGATATTAAGCCTGTTGACGACAAAACAGGAGCGTTTGGAGAGATGCATAAATTAGCTGTCAAATATTCAATTTCTATAGAAGCAATTCTTCAGTTCAAAGTTGACAGCATAGGTTATCTTGACCAAGAAAGATTAATAATATCAACTTTCAAAGAAATAGATGAGTATTATGATGAGCTAAAAAAAGAAAGTAAAGTTAAAAAAGAGAGCGGAACTGAGACTGAAGGAACAGGAGCAGGAACTGAAACAGAGTCTACAATAAAAGAAGATGCGATTAATGAAGAGAAATCTACAGTACAAAGTTTTGTTCAAAGGCAGTTTGAATTCCTGCCAGAACAAAGCAGAAGAAGAGTCTATCTATATCTTTTATTCAATTCAGATGTTGCAACATTAAGCAGAACTGACAATGAGTTTGTAATGTCGCAGATAGAAAAACTTTCAAGAGCAGAAGATACCAAAAAAGGAAAAGAGGCAGAAACTGTTAAAGAAGCTGGAAAAGTTAAAGCAGTTGATGGAGTTGAAACTGTTAAACCAGTTAAAGAAGTTAAAATATACCCTGCTCAACCACAAATTAACGAGTTCTTACAAAAAAACAGAAAAATATTGCAGGAATTCACTGTCTTTAACAGTATAACTGCAAATTTACCTGGCGAAACAAAGCTGAAAAAAGAATGGTTTAAGCAGGCGAGAAAAATAATTGCAAGAGAAAAATACAAGAAAACAAAGGATGTTAATGCTGATGCGCAATTAGGCAGTTTAGAAGCTGAATTCAAACTTCCCGAAGTTTCTACTGTGCAAATACCTCATCTATTCTTTGAGCATATACTCAAAAATACTTTCAACGTGGAGACAATGGCTTATGATGAAGAAGCAATTGAATTATTCAGAAAACTAATCACGCAGGTAAAGGTCGTCAATACTAGAAATAATTTCCGTACAAATTTATTAGTTTGGAACCAAAAAACTTACGATAAAAGAAGTGACGTCTTTATTTCATTAATAAAGATTATTGCAAAGAAGAATAATAATTTTGAAAATATGAATAGTGATACTGGATTAACTGCCTTTGTCGAGTTAAACAAAAGAATACAGGAATTTGAAGAAGTAATGGATACATATGAAAAAGCATCAAAACAGGAGTATAAAGATTATGAAGGAAATTTACTCCCTGAGAACGACCAGATGCTTAAATTAACAACAAACTTACTGGAAAATATAATCAAAAAACAGGAAATAGATGATGCTGCACTTAGGCAAGTTCTTGAAATTAAAGGCAGGTTAAAGGTAGTAGATCTTTTAGCGAAATTTAAATCATCGGGAATGGTTATCGAAAATGAAGAGGGGGTTTCTCTGAAATTGGCTAAATTCACGCTGACAGATAAGTTTAAGAATAAAAGAGATTATAACAACAAAGATATTTATACCTTAATCCAACATTATCTCTCTGTTCATGTTGATAATCTGCATTTCTCTAAAGTCATGCTGGATGCACTGCTTCATTACATAGACGGTAATTTTGAGACCTGGAAATTTGAGAGTGAAGATTATGTTTTAACCCTGAATGAAATAATAGCTTTGGAGATTTCAAAGCTGCCAGAGGAAGAGCAAGCCAAGTTTAAAGAATTAAAAGGAGAAAGCAATCTTGAAAAATTAGCAAATGCAGAAAGTACAGAGAGCGCAAAAGGTGTAGAAGGTATAAAAGGCTTAAACCCAGAAAGCTTAAATAATTTAAGGCATATCAGACAAAAGATAGAAAAAATAAGAAACTGGGAAAAAGCATCAGCGTATGGTATTTCGATTAATGGAGAAGAGTTCACTGTTGAATATCTCACAAATTTCTTTGACTTGTTTAACATAGGAAATTATCCAGGCACAACTGCCTGTCAAAGTTGTGTGTATGGAAATAATTTAAATGCAGGGTTATTAGGGTATGTCAATAATGGAGCAAATGGAGCCATTGTTATCTTAGACGAGAACAGATTTGTTGTCACAAGAAGAATAGCAAGGCTAAGAATAGTAGAAGACAGCAATGGAAATAAATTCCCTGCGATTTATGTAGAAGAGAGCACTCAATTTGGCTCAAAAGGATTGGATCAATTACATGAGATGTTAAAAGTTCTTTCCATCAACACTGGCTTGCCTGTTGTTTCATCAATTAAAAGGCAAACACAACCAAAAACTTTCAAAGTTTATCAATACAAAGGCAGGAGCTTATATGATTATAGCGACACACAACAACCTGGCGGTGTGATAAAACAAGAGGAATATGTTGTACAAAGAATAGCAACAGCATCAATAGATAATGTGCCTGATAAAACTATTGAAGATGTTGCTGCAGAAGCAGGGTTTAAGAAGATTGAGGTGGAAGGGGGAGAACAACCAGCGACGTCTACAGAAGAAGCACAACTTCTGCCTGAATCAGTTGAAATAAGTAAACCAAAAACAGTTGAAACTAGATTTGACCTAAAGATGGGCGTGTTCACGTCGAAAGATTCAATAGACGACATAATTGCAGCAGAAGAAAGCACTGAAATTCATATGGTTAGGGTTGATAATCCATCTGCAGATCAAGTATCGAAATTGACAGCTCAAGGTTATTTCTACAGGCCTGCTAAAATAAGATATACATTGAATGTGCCTCAATTACAGAATGAACAGCAAGAAGCAAGAACAATTGATGAAGCCATGGATGAATATTACAGTCAGTTCACTTCAAAACAAAGAAGAACTTTCAAGACAGATGTTTCAAAAATGGATGGAACCATCGCATCTGGTGAGCTTGAATTAAATGTTGCAGATACTCCAACTGATTCAAACATTGCAGACTTTAAAGGATTCTTGGAGCTTTATCAGAAAGAAATTGGTGGAAGAGAAAGAGGAAGAATGCCTTTGATTGATGCAGTTGAAACAGCAGGAAGTGAATTGGCATTTATGAACACGCATAAAGCCATGTATATCAAAAAGAATGGAAAAGTTATTGGCGGAATTATCATTGGCAAATCTGGCGGTGCATATTCTGTTTCCTATGCTTCTACAGACAGTCAAGAGAGAAAGCAATACAGAAACATGCAGTTCTATCTTGTGCAAAGAATGATCAGACGTTCCATAGAAGAGAAGAAAACAATCCTCAACTACGGCATTGATACTAATCTATACGGCCATCATCTTAGCACAGGCCTGATGCAGTCTAAACTCAATGCAGGATTCACACCTAGTTCAGTTGACAAGAATAAAGAACTTATGAAAATAACTAACTTTGATGTATTTGACATGCCGACGTTCTTCTACAATTACAACGCAAATGGAGAGTTAGCGTCGACATTGATAATAACAGAATATCAGGTCTCTCAAATTCCTAATTTTGAAGGCGTCACTCCAGAGATGAAGATATTTGTATTAAAAGATAACAAACTTACGCCTTATACTCCTACAACACCAGCAGTACAACCAGCTCCGACGACACAAGCAGAGCCCACCTTAACCCAGCTCACCCCTTCACAGCTCGACACTCTCGTCAGAGACGGCATAACAGTTACACAAAACCCCGACGGCACAACCACCCTTTCTGTTCACATAAAAATAGCTCTTACAGACGAGCAAATGAAGGCAATAGACAAGGCAGTGAATAGTTACATTGATGATTACGAAAGTCTTGTCTATAAGATAAAAAAGATTATTACAGGAAAAGGTAAGTTTAAATGCAAAGTTGGAAGCTGTGTTGGTGATGCTGTTCTTCCAGAAGCAGCGCCTGAAACAGCAAAAGTAGAGAGGGATATAACAACTAGGGTTATTGAAACAGCGAAAAAATCAGCAGGACCAAAATATGTGCAACCTAAAACAGTAAGCAAAAGCAATACACCAGATAAAACTGTAGAACCATCAGGGTTGTATAATTATTGTTTAGATAATAAATACAAGTGCAGTGGTGTTGCAGGGATTTTTGGTATTGCGCTGGTATTATTAATTATGTTGATTACTTATGGTATTGCTAATTATATGTTTAAAAAAGGTGATAATAAAACAAAAGGAGAAAATATCCAAGAGACAGAGGATGAAGCGGTGGGTATAGATTATAGTGGATTACCATATCCTTCAGATTTAACAGAAGAGACTCAAGAAGTACCCATGTCAGAGGAAGAGGAATTAAATTATTATTTTAATTGTTTTGAAAATACACCAGAAGAGTTTGCTGATGAAGGGGAATCAATATCAGGTGATGTATACACTGTAAGTTCATATTTACCAACAATGGTATTCACAGATGGATATCTTCAACAAAGGGCAAAAATATGCTCAGGAAGAATTGACAGTTACCTTAAGTATCTTTCCAACCAGGGATTTGAGGTTTTTCTTAACAGCAATCTAAAGATGTATAGTATGCTTGATGATAACCAAAAAGGTTATCTTATTGAAGGATTGTTTAGATTAGGGAATGGAGATGCTGCTTTGGTTTTGCTTAGTTTTCCTCTGCCAAGTAAAGAACCATCTTACGGAACGTATAATGCTAATTATTTTGTCTTTGATTATGCGCAAAAAATTATAAATAAAGGAGAATTAGACAAAGAAACTGCACTTGAATATTATACACCTTTATTCTATGATAATCCCAATGGTAAAGGATTGAAATTTATTTTGGATAATTTATCACCTGACGAAAGAAAAGCGTTCATAAGAGAACTTGTTATGAGTGATGATCCACGTATCAAAAAACAATTTGTAGAATATAAAAGTCAATATAACACAGAATATACTCTTCCAAAGGAATTATTAGAAGAAATGTATACCAAAACAACAGACCCATTGTTAAAAGCCAGTCTATTAGATAAGATGGGTGTCAAAGAGATACCAACTAAATTAATGAAGGAATTAGATGTTCTTTATGAAACAAGCGATTTTGGGGCAAGAAAAGAAATGATAGAAATGATAACTGATTTAGCAAACAGTGATGAGACAGATGAAGCAAAATCCGATCCATATAATGTTTTCATCATTGATAAATTTAAAGAAAGCAGTGATGCAAATGATCTTGTTGTATTAGGTGATGTATTAGATTATAATCAATTGTTGGGTTTATACAAAAAAGATCCAAACTTCAAAAAGTACCTAATAGCAAAAGCAAAGCAATCAGGAAATATTAACGAACCATTTAAGTTTTGGTTTAGAGAATTTATTGATAGTTGTGTTAGTGATGTAGAATGCACAGTCATGATAAAAACAGAAGAAGTATGGTGTACCAAAGGCTGTTAAGGGTAAATTATGTAGACTAAAAAAATCAGATATATACTAAAAATACTAAAAGAGATTAGATTTTGAATGATAATATCAAATTAAGTCTTGAATCAAGAGAAAAAATCCTGCACTCTTTTTAAATCATCTTCTCGCTGTTCATGATGGCCTTGCCCATATTCAAGAACAATATACCCTTTATATCCATTTGCCTTCAATGCATAAAGAAATCCATGAACATTCATTGTTCCTTGACGATAAGGAATATGAGTTTTTCCTGCTCCTTGATTGCTTAGATGCACAACATCAAGCTTTCCAAATACCCTGTCTACTAAAGCAACTATATCTGTATTAGCAGGAAGATGTGATAAATCAAGTGTTAAACCAATAAAAGGAAGGTTCATATCTGTTATTTGCTCAGGATAACTAAGCCAGCGGTCATTTGCTTCCATATTTTCATAAGCCAGTTTTACACCCAATCTGGTTATTGCTTCCTGTTCTTGTTCAAACAATGTTTTTGCGTTTGTATAATCTCCCTCAGAAGGATGTAAAGTAATAGTGTCAACACCATAATTGCCTTTGATGAATGCAACTGCACCTATAAAGTCTGGATGAAAAATATCTGTGCCTGGACCATGCACTAAACCCACGTTAACATCATACTCCCCTAAGAAATTTCTTAAAATTTCATGCTCTATCATATACATTTCTCTTTGCCTTGGCATTATTAAATGAACTTGCTGGCCTTTAAGATCTTCAAACTCTTTATCAAAATCAATATTCAACCTTATTTTTCTTGTTGGTAAGATTTTAACTTGTCTTGAACCTGTTTTTACTTCTGATTTAATTGGATAAATTACATTTCCTTTATTGTCAAAAATAACATAACAAGAGTTAGGAGTAGCAATTGAAGTAATATTAGAAAAATCATAACATGTATTAACAAGATCATTTCCTTGATTATAACTGCATTTTTCTACAATATTTCCTAAATGTCTTTCTACAACTGTTTCTCCTTCAGCCATGATTAGGGGAAAGTTGTTATCATTTTTAAATATGCTTTTTTGAACCATAAGTATGGATGGTAAGTGGGGGAGTATTTATAAATCTTTCTATTTTTACCTTTAAAGAGTAACAACATACCAAAAAAGATATAAATAACCCGCATTTTATAGCTATAACATGTCGGTTGAAGAAGCGATAATTAATGAATATTCTCACAAATGAAAGCAGTTATCACACCAAAAAATCAAGGCTGGTCAAACATGAAACAAACACTATGCGCATTAATAGCTTTTACGCAACTGGTTTCACCCTCTGTTTTAGCTGATGAGCCTGAAAATAATTATGAATATAAAACTAATAGACCTAATTCCACAACAAATAGTAAAATAGCTGATAACACCAATGCAGGAATGTCTATTGAAGAGAGAACAGAAGAAGAAACTAACCCTGATTGGTACATTGACAATTTAAGAAGTTTTATCGATGAATTTGACGGACGAAAAGAAGATTGTGAAGGCACTTCTTACGGTAAAGTTGACGGCAATGTCACACCAAAAGAATATGTAACTTACATTTTAGACTTATTTACAATATGTGAGCCAATAGTTTGCCCGCCTGATTCTCTAAAAACAGATTTCTGCCTGCCGTTATTAAGAAGGCAAAGTTATTATCTTAGATTTAAAGCTGGTGATTTCAATCCTGCGGATGTTAATGACGACGGCGTCATAAATAAAAAAGACGATTTAAACGGCGACAATAAAATTGATGAACAAGATAAAGAAGAATTTTATCGTCTGCACAGAAGAAATAGAAGCAATTTATGTTGATGATTTAAACTATTTTTCGTTCTTGGCATGTCCAACAAAGTTCACTAAGATAAATTAGTAAGTCGTTTGTCGTAGGTCGTATGTCGTCAGCAGTTTTTTGCGTTTTTTTGTTTTAGAATTTCTCAAAAAACTAATTTAACCAACCTTTACCAAACCCAGGTTTACTTGGATTATTTTCTGCGTCCTCTTCTTCGTCAGAACCAGAACTATTACCAATCCCGCATTCTGTTTGTCTTTGGCATGTTCCACATTGTGAACTATCTGGGGGTATAATTTGTATTTTCATTCCAAGCGGAATCCTGCTGCTCATTTCTACAATTTGATGAAACGCATCTATTGACTCTATTGAAGTAATTTCAAGGATTTCATCAGTACTATCTTCAATTCCTTTAATATGTTTAGTTGTGCGAAATCCAGCATAAAACGCGCTAACAATTGAAGTGGTCTCTTCAGGAAAACGTCTTACTAAATTATCACTCCCATGTGTAATTACCATAAGTGCATCTGATACACGCGTATTATATTCTAATAACACTTTCATGTCAGATAAACCAGCAGGTAGAGCCCATTCATCAGTTAATGGTAGGGTTATTCTCAGTTTTTCACCAAGATCCTTAGGTAATTTATCATCTGAAAGCCCTTTTTCATACCAGCTTCTGTCTTGAATAATACCTTCTCTTTCACCTTTTTCAATGATTGCATAAGGCATTAATCCATAACTTAACCTGACACATTTCTCAATGCCACCAGTTATTTTTGGCGGAGCAGAGGTCATTCTTTTAATAAAATCAATACAAGCATCATTTTCTTGAATATCCTTAAGCGCTTCTTTAGGCAGAGCCAGCATAGACTGCTCAAGCGGGCTCAATGCTTTAGTAATTAACGTATCATTATCAGAAACACCAAATAATTTCCAAGGCAGAAGTTTCCTTACTTTTTCCTGCAAATAACTGACTACATCTTCTTCTGTCTGTGTGGTATACCTTCTAAGTATAATTACACCATTCACAAGAATTGGCTCTCCATTTACCTCTATCTGTTTAGTATCATTACTAACATAAACACTGTTAGGAGACACTGATTTGTATCCATGTAATTGACAATTATTATAGCTAGGCATAATTATTCACTTTTTTTGAAGGTATACTAAAGTAATTATAAATATTATTGTTTTTTGCGTATGTATTAAGCTTGCCATTAATTTGTCAGCTTTGCTATTTTACCTCATCAGACAATAAGGGCAGCGAAAACAATTGAAAAACCTTAATTCTACTGCATTATTTATTCTGCGGGTTTTTGCCAAAGCTGACTGGCAGGCTTAATACATACTTTTTTGCTCATCATTAACTACTAAAAAAGCGGAATTTTTGGTTGAAGCCTGTTTTTGTGATGTTGATTTTTGAAGTTTTTTGTTTATTTTTTCTATTCAATACATCCAACATCATAATGCCTGAATAAAAATATATTCTTACTGCCCATATTTAATACTGAACTAAAAATGCCGCCAAAATCCCTGCAATGGTTAGTAGGAAGGTAAAGTTTTACCAAACTTTCATTATCATTTCCGTCGCTATTAGTTCTAGTTCCATTATTCCCTGTTGTAGTATCTGCTATCATCTCTGTTATGGAATCTATTGTTTCTGACTGAATAACTGGCACTATACAATAAGGTTCAACCAATTCAGATACAGCTGAAAAATAAGGCAAGCCACGTATATCATTTTCTCTTTTGAATAAATTTGGATTATAAATAAATGTTGCGATTGTTCTAAGAGCCTGCTGCTCAACATCTGTATAACCTGTCAGATTTATTCCTTTAAAAGTTATGGGAATCTGGACATGAATCCCTTGTTTATTGGCAGGTGTTATAAAACATTCAGCATCAATCTCGTCGAGAGTTTCAATGCGCTCTGCTTTTTCAGCCATTTCTCTAAAAGTTTGATAGCCGTTAAAATGAACAAAATTATAATGAGGCATTCTTGAAGAAAGCGAGTTCCCAAAAGTTATAAGCGCAATCAAACCTAACTCTGATGCTTTCATCATTGCTGAAAAAGAAGTAATGCCTAAAGCACTCCAAAGAATATCTCTCATTCTAAACAATGCATTACCATGTGTTTCATATAATTCTTGAAGATGCTGAGTCATGGGACTTGTCCATTCAACATGGATTTGATGATATCCTGCCTCATTTCTTCTAGGTGAAATAATAGTTGGTGAAATAGCACCTTTTACTGCAGGAGTAATTAATTCACATACTTCAGGAGGAAGCATTTTATAATCTTCTTTACCTAAATCAGAAAGGCGTTTTTGATGAATTTGCTGGTAAGCTGTTAACAGCTTTTGCTTATTCTCTTCAGCTGATTTATTTTCCTCATAAAAAAATATTTCACGGAGTTTTGTTTTAATGTTATGGCTGATGTTATTAGAAGGATTAAATACATCTAGACATGCCTTGGCTTTTTCATCATCCAAAACACCAAAATCTTCAAATATTAATCTTAATAGCTTAACAAGATTACCCTCTCCTAATCCTAACGCAGTATAAACACCATAACCAACATTATATTTATCCATATCTACTATATTTATAAGTTCAGGTATAGGTGTTTTATCACTTCTCCATTTATTCTTCCATAAATATCTTATAAAATATTCTGCGTTGCTTCTTGCATTGTCCCCGGAAAAAAAAGCATATGACAATGTTCTAAGTAAACCTACATCCTTTTGATTAGCTAATACTTCACATTTTCCGTCGTCTAACTTACCATAATTTTCAATTGTTGCTCTTAATAGCTCACTATGATGTTCCATTTCTATTCCTAATGCGGGATAAACACCCCCGCCTAAAAGTTTTTTTACCATTGTTGAATCTACACATTCAGGTATTGGTTTGTCGTCGCTCTTCCAGTGATGTGCCCATGCATATCTAACTAAATAAGTTACATTGGCTTTGGCATACTGCTTTGCTTCTTCGCCTGTAAAAAAGGTGATAGAAAGTGTTCTACGTATATCTTTATCACTTCTGCTGATATACACCCTGCATTTTTCATCATCTAAAATACCAAACCCATCAATTGAGAAATTTAAGATTTTAGTGTATTGCCCTTGTTTTACACCAAGCGCCCTATAAGCCCCAACACCTAGAAGACCAAGAACATCGCTTCTTTTTAAAAGTTCAGGTATAGGTGTTTGCTCTGTTTTCCAATGATGCTCCCATGCATACTTAACCAGACATTTTGCATTATCCTTAACATGTGGTTTAGCATCTTTATCAGAAAAAAAAACATAAGATAGTGTTCCACGTGAACCAATATCCTTTCTGCTGATGTATAATGCACATTTTTCATCATCGAGAACACCATAATTCTCAATTGACATTCTAAGAGCTTTATTTGTGTTACTTGTTTTCAATCCTAACGCAGTATAAACACCTTCACAGAAAGGATAATCCTTTTTTAAAAGCTCAGGAATTGGTGTTTCATCATTTTTCAAACTATGAGTCCATAAATATCTAACAAAGCATTTTGCATTATCCTCTGCATGTTGTTTAGCATGTTTTCCTGTGAAAAATGCATTTGAAAGTATTATTGTCTGTGAGCTCCTATCAGTTTGAGCAGCAAATACTCTGCATTTTTCATTATCTAAAACACCATAATTCTCAATTGTTGCTACTAAAAGTTTGGCTACATTATTATTTTTAAACCCTAACGCGTAATAAACTCCTGCAGTAACATATTCATTTAGGTCAATTTTAGTTAGAAGCTCTGGTATTTGTTTTTTTTCATATTTCCATTTATTTTCCCATAAGTACCTAATATAATATTTTGCATTAAACTCTGCATTTTCACCATGGAACAAAGCATATGAGACAGATTTAGTGGTTCTAACTTTTTTTTTGTTAATCAATATCCTGCATTTCTCATCATTTAATACACCAACACCCTCAAATGCTAATCCGAGAATTTGATTTAAACTTGTGGATGCAACACCTAAGAAAGAACAAACATCCTCTGATAAGCTATCGAATAAGTCTTCTTTGCTTGCAAGCTCAGGTATCTCAAAATTTGCTGAAACCCATCTTCCTAAGAAAAGCTTCCATTCTTCTGCTGAAAATCCAGACGTTATTCTTTTTCTTGTTTCTAAAAAGTGAGGCCTATCTAATTGTTCAGCTCTTTGAAATTCTTCAAATGCTCCATTTACGCGCGAAACTAATTCTTCAGAGACCATAACCTTCAGGTTTAATCGCTTATTTATAAAGATTATTATTTGATAGTAGTGAATAACCTTATTAGCAAAGAACGAATAAATTTTTCTTTCCGTTCCTGAGCGAAGCCAAACGTTCATGATTTTTTTTGTTTATTTCTTCGATAGTTTTCATTAGTAATGAACAATAGTGTTCAGTAGCAATGAACAAGAGTGTTCAGTAGTATTGAACACTTTTAATATATAGAATCTTACGAGTCGCCTAAAGACTAGTTCAATATGTAACCTCTTAATTTGGATATATATCATTACTGCTAAATTTCTATAAGATTGGATTTTAAGGCGACTCAGATGATAGAATAAGTACAAAGAAAATTCATTATCTTACTCAACACTAACCTTCTTCCCAATACTTTGTCCAGGCATTCCTGTTTCAAACAGCGCTCTTACAGCGCCTTTTGAGCCGTGCGGGAAGGTTATTTTTCCTTTTAGCTCTTTTCCAGAAGGTGTTTTATAAATGACCTGTTTTCCAACTAATCTTTGAGCCTTTTCTTTATTATCTACTTCATCTACAAGAATAACCATCTGATTATCTGTCTGGGTTCTTTTTCCCCGTCTAAAATGAACTATTGTGCCATTCATGAATATCCCTCATAATTATTGCTCAATGTGATTATACACTGGAAAAACAAGGTATTTATAAATGTTATCTTAGCTGCGTGATACTTTCTCAAACTTCTTCTCCTTTTTTGGAGTCAAAGCTGCAAATATTTCTCCGCAGTCATTGCAGTAAAGCTTGTCTTCTTTTTCCAAGTATTTAACATTATCGCTGCCACATTCAGGGCATTGTCTTAGTTTTGATGGAGTTGCCATAATAATTATCTTTGTTGAGGGGAAGTTTATATAATTTTCGAAAACAATCTGTAATAATACAGTTGTCTATAATAATTGAATAGGGTTATTTATAAT
>JACQSP010000013.1 GCA_016205905.1 Candidatus Woesearchaeota archaeon | reverse complement strand
TATAATGTCGGACATAAATATTTATACATTTGTTATGTCCGACAAATATAGTAAGTGACACGATTTGTATAATTATTTAGGTCACTTACTATATAATCACAATTAAGATCACGCAAAGTCAAACACTTTAAAAGAGGCAGATGATGGCTATTAAAGATTGGGTAAAAGAGAAAAATAGTGATTTATCTGATAGATATGGCTCTTGGAAACAGGAAAGAGAAGAGAATAATCTGCGAAGAAAGGAGCTTAAGGAAAAAGAGAAGGAAGCAGAAATTAGTGAAAAAGAAAGAGAAGAGCTCGAGGCATTATCTCCATATAAAACTGCTGCAAAAAAGGCGTTTAATAAAACCAAAGAAATGGCAGCAACAAGCAGCGGTTTGTTAGCTGGTCTTTTCAAGGGAAACAGGAACAGGGAAGCACCATCATTTCATTCTACTGAATCTTCTATCAAATGGCGAATTAATCTGTTTATTTTGTTTTCTTTATTGTTTCATTTTCTTATTTTAGTTCAAATAACCAATTTATGGACAAAATTATTTATTAATTTTGTTTTGGCGATTATTGTTTATTTTGCATTTATTCCTGACGAAGAAAAGACAGAAAGCATAAAAGAGTTGTTTGTAGTAGTATCTCTTTATTTAACATGGGACTTTTTTGGCGCGCATTTTTATCAAATAGGAAATGGTATTTTATATGGTTATGTCTTCAACCCATTTTTCACACCATGGTGGTTTTATTATGCTGTTCTTGTAAGAAGCAAAGCAAGAACCAGAATAAGTATTTTACTTATCTTAGCAATTATTTTATTCTGGTTAGGCGTTTTATTCTCTTCTGTTTATATTTCCCAAATGGGAATTGAAGAAAAAGGATTAATGCTGACACAGGCGCATTCAGACAACTTAAAATTAGTTGTTGAAAAATCCACAGAATTCTGGAAAAATATTGCTTCAACCATAGCCAAATCTATATTCAACATCAAGCTTTTTTGGCAGCAAAGAATAGAAATGGCGACAGGTGGTGATTATTATGCTGGAAGGATAGAACAATCTAAAGGCGAGCCATTGGGCGTTACAATAGAAGAAGTTAAAGCAGCTGGCTATGAATTTGAACCTGACGAACAAATAAATGTTTTTGGAATAATTAAAGCAAGAACACTTGATGATGGTATAATTATCAGGCCAGGATGTTATTTAGGCTATAAAACAGAATATAACCAAAAATTTGTCGAAGGTGATATTGGCCCTGAAAAAGAATACACAATCTTTGACATGGGTGAGCAGGATGTTGACTGCAGATTCCCACCAGCAATTGAAGAGCCAGAAATTATCAAACAATCCAACCAAGTTGTATTAACCGCAAGCTTTAATTTTGAAACCATGGCTTACCTGAAGACTTATTTTATGTACCAAGACAGATTAAGAAGCTTAACAAGAATGGGCATAGATCCATTGGATGAGTTTGGAATCAAAGACAAAAATCCAACTGCCGTGTTTACGAATGGACCTGTGATGCTGGGTATCGGCACTAAAAAACCGCCGCTCGGTGTTGGTGTGTCTGGAATGGGTAGTTTAAGTGTTGGTGATCTCAGCAGTACTGCAGAGAATCTTGTAAGGATAGGCGTTACTGTTGACAATAATTATGGCTGGAAAGGCAAGATTAAAAGAATAAACCAGGTCATAATAGAAGTTCCAAATTCAATGGAAATATTGTTTGACACATGCAGCCACCCGTTCACTGTTTATGCTGATAAAAATAATCTAAATAACTGTGTTAATGATTATGTTTCACACAGCAGCAAACCATTCATTGAATGTGCAGAAAAATTATCTTCTGATTTTGACAGATATGAACCTCAAAGCGTTGAACTTGCGAAAAAGAATACAGAGGTAGTTAGCTGTGTGACTGAAACCTGCGCGAAAGAGTTTGACGGGTTTGTTGGTTACTCATTGCAGACAAGTGCTGTCGGCAAAGGTTTAGAAAACATAAAAACTTATAAAACATTCAGCTGCAAATTCAGTGTTAGTGATCCTGAAAAACTGTTAGGAACTGCGCCAATTACCCCTATTTATTTCAGGGCAAGAACAAGATATGATTATGAAATAGAAAAAACAACTTCTGTCAAGGTTAAAAAAATTCTTGACAGTTATGGTTCAAGCTTTGTACAGCATAATAATATTGGCCAAATTGATTCAGAAGATGCATTTCAATCAATAGCACAAAAAAGCTGGAGTTCCATTATTAAGTTTTCGCAGTCTCCTGAAGAGCAATGTACGATTTTTGCTTTAATCGCAGCTACAAGCGGAGGCGATCCTTACTTTAATGCTAATAACAGAAAAGGCCTGCTTGGCTTAAGCCCAGATATAGCAAATGCAATTGCAAAAAAGTTTGGTGAACAAAACTCTAATATCTTCGACGCTGATACTAACATTCAATACGGCATTCAATTATGGAATGATATTAAATCCAAAGATACAGAATATTTAGAAATCCAAACACTTACACAAAATATCCCTAGTGTTGACAATCAGGACGCAGTTGTTGTATTTACAGATACCCTCAAAAATGACAAATTAACTTACGATGCTGTTATCCCATTATCAGATACAACAGATACAGTAAATAGTGTGCAATCTTCCTGCATCGGCGAGAAACCGTACTTGTGTGAAACAAATCCCTTCTACAAAACTTATCACAGTTTCCTGCTTAATATTGGCAGTTACAAAGAATATTGCAAGAAACCAGAGATACAATCTGGGTTTAATACAGTCAAAGAATTAGAAGAGATTAATACCAATAATTTTTGGATTTCTAAAAGCATAAAAGTAACACAAACCACAGACGAGATTGAGCAGGGTATTGAAAAGAATGGTTATGGTGTTAAGATTACTAAAAGCATAAAGCCAAACAGCGAGCATAATCTTGTTACCCTCAAAGTTACAAAGAGTAATAAATATAATAGCGATAACAACAACAATAACAACAATAATAATAAAGAGTTCCTCACAAAAACGTTTAACATATACAAAAGCCAATTATTAGATTCAACTTGGTATCACGATTCCAGCTACCCGTTTATCAGGGTCGCGCTTAAATCAAAAAATTCAGACAATACTGAATTTGTATTTGAAATGCAATACTTCGATATGACCAGAGTTTTAGTTGATTTAAGCTATGATTCTTTATTAAAGTCTAAGCAAATGATCTGGCAGGACAATGAAGGGGTGGTTGTTTATGGAGATTACAATGCACCATCAAAAACATTAGAATTGTATGATGGTAATAGTAAAAAGTTTTGTGCTCTTAATGTTAAAACCTCTTCATCATGCTCAAATATTCCCCAAGTCAAGATTTATGAATTAGCATCAGGAACAAATTATTTTAAAGGATATGTTGAATTCAATCCTAAATAAAAAAGGTAAAAACATGCTGACAATGCCAAGAAAGTTATACACTAAATTGATATACACGAGACTGATAATATTGCTGCTTATTTTAATCTTCACAGTGTTAACTGCATGCAGTGGTGGCTATGGCGACGAGAAACATGTGTTGGATATAGAATTTCATAAGGGAACAAATGGTGTAGATTTTGATATTATTGGTTTAATGCCTGAAATTTATGAAGATACTGCATTTAAATTGGCTGTGAACATATTTAATAAAGGTGCATATGACATTCTTCCTGGACAAGGTTATGTGAACATAAATCTTGAAAAGGATTACATGTGTCTTTCAGATCCTGGAGCAAAACAATGCTCAGACGGGGCAGACACTATAAGAATGCTTGGTGAAAGTTTACAAGAACAGCAATTAAAAGGCAGGTCAATGGCCAATCCACCCGGTGATTTTGAATTAATAGAATATTATGTTCTTACAAGACCAATTGACAAGCAGAGTTTTGAGCACACTTCAAACATAGGAATAAGCGCATGTTACCAATACAAAACAGATCTGATTACAGAAGTATGTATTGACCCGTTTTTTTATGAATTGGGTGTGATTGAAAAACCATGCAAAGTCGAGAGCAAAAGTTTCTCAGGACAAGGCGCTCCACTCGCAATCACAAAAATTGAAACACAGATGTTGTCAGAAGGAGAAAATTCAGTCAGGCCAATGTTTATTATCACAGTACAAAATGTCGGAAACGGCGAAGTTATACACAAAGATATGGTTGACAAAGTCTGCACTTCATCCCATTTACCATCTAACGCATTTAATGTTGTTCATTTGAAAAGTGTTGAATTTTTGAATGGTGTATACAAATTTGACAGAGACGACGAGAACAGTAATATTGAATGTACATTTTCAAATAAACAGAAAGAAACAAAGCTGAAAAATAGAATGGCTGAAATAAAATGTGTTACTAAACAGCCAATTACTGCAGATATTGGCACAATATCAACACAAATGAAAATAGTTGTTGATTATGGCTATACATTATCCAAATCCCAGCAGATAAAAATAAAGCGGTTTGGCACTTATGGCTAAAAAGTGGTTAAAATGATGAGTAATAAAACTAATAATAAAATAAACAATAGCACTAATAATAACTTGTTAAATAATAAAATAATATTCTTTAATAATAACAAATTAGTTCGTTTAAGTAATTATCTGTTTATTTTATTACTCTTCTCGTTTTTGTTGTTTTTAGTCTCCTGTTCAAGCCAATACTCAAAAGATTACAGTACTGGTACAGAAGGCATTCGAGTTGAAATGTTAGACGTCAGTAAAGGAGACAGGTTTATACAAGGCCAAAACCTTAACTTAGTGCTTGAAATAAGCAATCAGGGCAGATATGACGAGCCAATGGGCTATATTGCCATAAGTGGTTATGATCCATCAGCAATATTTTTTAGCGAGCAAAAAAAAGAGCTGCCTTTGCTTTTAGCCAAAAATCAGTATACTGACGGCGAATCAAAGATTATCAAGATAGAAGAACTGCAGCCATTAAAAGTGCCTTATGGCTCTTCTTACAAAACAAATATTATGATTAGCGCTTGTTATAATTATCAAACCAAAGCAACCTTGCCTGTTTGTATTATTCCTAATATGGACGAATATGTTAAAGGCACATCAACATGCAGGATTGAGCCAACTTCTTTGTCAACACAAGGAGCACCAGTTGCAGTAACTTATATTGAGCCAAGCATGAGCAATGAGCAGTTACAATTTTTGATACATATTACTAACGTCGGCAAAGGCATAATTATCAAAGAAGACCATCTTAATGACTGTCCAACTAATATTGGGTTAACAGATATAGACGAGCTTGTGATAGAAGCAAGAATATCTGCTTTAGGCTATGCAGAATGTACAAATAATGGCAGGGTAAAATTAATTGACGGGAAAGGTGTTGCATTATGTTATCTTCCAAAAGGGGTTGGAACCTATTCGTACACAACTGAAATGGAAATTGTACTTAATTATGGTTATAGCACTTCAATAAGCAAACAAATTGAGGTTATAAACCCATTTTATACTGGCCAAGAACAAAATACTGGTTGGGAATAGGTTTACTCAGCTTTTGAATAAAAATCCATATAGCATTCAAACGCATAATTTTAAAGCATAAATAGAGAAAATTTGCCGAATTTAATGAAACAACCAAAAATTATATATATTCATTAACTAAAGATTTATATATTAAATAGGTTAGAATTAGGATAATTTATTAAATCGTATTAAAAATTAAAATATAATTATTTAAAAAAATACAAAAAGAGGAGGATGAACATGAATTTAAAATATCTAACTATTTGTATATTGGTTTTATCTTTAATGGTTGCAGGCTGTACACTTAAGAATGAACCAGGTGTTTCTTCGCCATATAAGGGCGGCAGTGAAGGTTTAATTTCACAGTTTGAAGAAGTTGGCTCATTAATCAGCCAGTCTGGTTTGCCAGAAATATGGGAAGACCAAGGCATTCCTGTTGTAGTGAGAGTTAGCAACAGAGGAGAATATACTGTTCCTGCTGGTATGGTTCAGTTTGTTATTAAAGGCATCAAAATTCCAGAAGATTTTCAAGGCGTAGAGCCAGTTAAAACAAACTCTAAAGAAATAGAAAAGGTTTCTGAATATCTGCCAGACGGCGGTGAGGAGCTTGTTGATTTTGGCGAAGCATTTTATGTAAGCGGCGTCAAGGGAACTTTTTATGATGCAAATGTGTTTGTCGAATACACTTATCCTTATGAGCAGACAATAGTTGTGCCAAAGGTTTGTTTCAAAGGCAATCCTTATGACAACACAATATGTAATATTGACGAAGGAAAACAAGGATTTATCTCTGGCGGGCCATTGCAGATTGGCACAGTCGTTCAAAGGCCTGCTGGCAAAGGAAGAATCAGCTTGGAAATCCCCATCAGAAATGTCGGCGGCGGCAAGGCCAAGGCAAGCGACAGCACATTCGAAGAATTTTCTCCAATGTATGATGAAGTTCTAATGCAGGTTCCAGACGGATGGGAATGCACTGCAAAAGGCACAGGTGATTTGGTAAGAATTACAAGAAACGGCGAGACAGTGATAAGATGCAAATATGGATTCTTAAACCCTATTGCTGAAAAGGATATTTACACAAGCACCTTTGACCTGAAACTAACTTATATATACTGGGACTTTGTAAGCCAAACAGTAAGAATAAGAGAAAATCCTGAGCTGAAGTAGATTTTAGTTTTTTCTTTTTGTTTTTAATTGTTCTTGGCATGTCCAATCGGTTCACGAATAAAAAGGTAAGATGGTTTGAAAGTTAGAAGGCTTGACAGCTTGAAAGTACGATTCATATGGCGCACTTTCAAGCTTTCAGACTTTCAAGCTTTCAAACAGTTTCATGTGACGGTGGCTGTGCCTTGGAACGTGTGGAGAGCGATAAACCATTATTAGCAAGAAAAAGAAACCAAATATAGTAAGTAACCTAAATTATTGTACATCTCGTGTTACTTACTATATATAACAAACACAGTAACTTTCAGTAATAACTCGTTGTGTTTGTTATATTGAACGAACTGAACAATATTGATAAATAGTTTCAGTTCGTTAGCTATTCGTGGACTTTAAGTAAATGGATACAGATATTAAAGTCCACCACTATAGATAAGTTATTACACCACTTTTCAACTTAAAATGATTAAAGCTGAAATAAGAAAATTTATTCCTTCTTAGAACACAACGTAAAATTCGCCAATAATGCTTCTAATTGCAAATACTCATCGCTGCCTTCTGTCATTCTAAATTCAATCTCACCGCATTTGTCTATAAGCTGCACTTTCATTCTGTCGTCAATATTCAGTTCTAAAATCTGTTTTTGAATCTGCTTTATTATATCCTGGCCGCTTAACCCATACTTTAGCATTGTGTCTAAAAGCTTGTTTCTGGCGTCAATAAACCTGTTCTTTACTGCAAGCTCAAGAATCTCCTTGACTTCAGCGGGCTTTGCGATTGATGCCATTGAAAATACCAATTCTTCTGTTATTTTTTCGTCAAGTGCCGCGCAGCTTTGTAGTATATTCTCTAATTTTCTGCAGTCACCCTCACTGATTTCAAACAATGCTTCTTTTGCTTTTTGGTCAATCTTTAATTTTTCTTTTTCTTCAATGTTTTCTATGATTGCCAGTACATCTTTTTTTTCCAATGGCTTGAATCTGAATAAAGTGCACCTGCTTTGAATAGGATCAATAATCTTTGAAGAATAATTGTTTGAAAGTATAAACCTGCACGTCGTGGTATAATTCTCCATGGTTCTTCTTAATGCCTGCTGTGCCTCTTTTGTTAATGCATCACTCTCGTCGAGAAAGATTATCTTAAAAGGCACATTGCCTAACGCACGTGTTCGTGCAAAATCTTTGACCTTGTGCCTCACGACGTCAATACCTCTTTCATCGCTGGCATTCAGTTCCAAGAAATTCTGTCTCCAGTTTTCGCCAAACATTTTTTTTGCAACAACTATGGCCATTGTTGATTTTCCTGTCCCAGCAGGACCAGAAAACATTAAATGCGGCATATTGCCCTGTTTGATAAATGCCATAACCTTTTTTTTAATATCATCCTGCCCTTTTATTTCTGTGAATGTGCCAGGCCTATATTTTTCTATCCATATCGCGGCATCTTTCTGCACATTATCATCATTATCTGTATCTTCGTCTTTTTCCATGTGTTTCGAGACAGCCACTAGATTTAAATATTTATTGGAAATGAAATGGCTGTGTTCAAAAAGTATGTTGATGATAGCATCTAAAACACATATACCATTTCATTTACTATGAGAAAAACTCACAACCAAAACATATCATATATTGTAATAAGAAGGATGATTATGCTTGTGATAGCACCTAATAATGCAAGAACAGGAAATCTTCCAATATTTAACGGCGTCTTAAAATAAGGGTTTGCTTTTACATGTTTCTTTGTTTTTAATGTTTTTATGTCTTGTGTTTTCATATATCTTGATTTTATTAGTGCAATATTAACCATTGTAAAAACACTTAACACAACAATGTCTGTCAACTGCGCAGCTATTTTTATTTCAGTAACTAACAGGAAAATAATACTGATAACTGCGACTATCCAAATCGAATTAAATGGTGTTCTTGTTTTTTTGCTGAGGCTGCTAAAAAATGTTAGCGGCTTTATGTCCCTACTTATGCTGTAAAGAACCCGCGTTGCAGCTATAAACACCAATAAAACAGTATTAAATGTTGAAAACAGGGCAATAATCGAAAAATAATTACTTATATCTGAATTTAATGATGTTGAAGCTAATGCGGTTTTAACAACCAGGCTTAAAGGGGCATTTGTTGAGGATAATTCGTTGTAAGGAACAATGCTGACAACAGAAATCGCAACAAGGACATATAATATTGCACTGATTATCATACCTAAAATCAATCCTTTTGGAATTATGGTTCTTGCATGTTTAGTTTCTTCGCTGAGATTTACCATACTTTCAAAACCTAAATATGCAAAGAAGATTATGCCTATTGCTGAAAAAACCCCAAAAACCCCTTTTGCAGCAGAATATTCAAAGTAATCAACTTTACCTAAAAATTTTATTCCTAACACTAAAATTATTATTAATCCAATAACCTCAAAAAAGGTTGCAATAAAATTAAACCACATAGTAAATTTGACGCCGATATAATTAATAAGAGCAACTATTAATATTAGGATAATCGCTGCCCAAAGCGCTGGCAGTGACGTCAATGCGCTGAAATATCCGCCAAAACCAAATGCAATGGTCGCGCTGCTTAGAATCCCAATAAGTACAATCAGCAACCCTATTATGGTTCCAATCCTTTTATTGAAAATATTAGATAAATAAACATACTCCCCTCCTGTTTTGGGGTATCTTGACGACAATTCACAATAGCTTAATCCAGTGAATGAAGCAATTATTGCTGCAAGCAAGAAGCTCAGCCAAAGCATGTTGCCGCTGTAACCTGCGCCTTTGCCGATTAATGCGTAAATACCTGCGCCGACAATAATGCCTGTAACAGCGCACGTAATCCAAAATAAGTTAAGTGTTCGTTTTAATTTAATCATTACTTAACCTATTTGATTAAATCTTTTTAAATTTATCTTATAATTTGATAATAGTGTCAGATTGATTGTTATAAACGTATTTGGCAGTTAAACTCTTTTTTTATTTCGTTCTTGGCATGTCCAACACGTTCACTATGATAAAACTGTTATTCGTTCTTCGTTATTAGTCATTCGTAACGAAAAACTAAAAACGAATAACTTATAATTTTTCATGAGACGGTGGACTTCGTCCCACAAACGGATTGAGAGCGGGAAACTAATTGTGGGCAAGAAAAAGATATTAATCAGCTAAACAAAACATGAAATTTTAAAAAATTATACAAAACAAATAGAAATATACTAATAATAAAAAGATAAACACTTAAACAATATCCTCTTCAGCAATAACCAAGTAATCACCAATTGCAATCACTGCGCTGAATGGGATAAGAATATTGCCTTCTTTGTCTTTTTCAAGCTCTAATTTCTCTGTGTAAGGTGTTGGGTTCACTAATACTATATGTATTAATTCGCCAGATCTTGTTTCAAACACAAGGTCTCCTACTTCGCCAAATCTTTTTGCTGATTTTGATACAACAATCTTTCCTAACAACTGTTTTGAAAACTTCTTTTCTTCTTCTGCCATTATAATCCCCTCTGAGTAATAATTATCTTTTTGTTCTTAATAATGCTTATGGTTGACTATTCCGAGAGTTCTTTTTGTATATAAATGTTTCGCTGGTTAAAGCTATATTTCCTAGATGCCCTATAAGAAGTGTTCTTTAACGAGTTCTCTTTAGCTAATTCTTAAACATTAACCTATGATTTTAACATTTCCACTAGTCGTGTCTATCTCTATTATATCACCTGTTTTTATGGTTCTTGTCGCATCTTTTGTTCCAACAATACAGGGTAAATTCAGTTCTCTGCTTACAACAGCAGCATGACTGCAAATACCACCTTCATCTGTAACAATTCCAGATGCTTTTTTCATGATTACAACCATATTTGGTGTAGTCATTGTGGTAACTAATATCTCTCCTTTCTTAAACTCACTTAAATCTTTAACAAAACCAGCCAAATCTGTGACCAGCACAACCTTTGCTGTACCTTTTGTTATTCCTTTAACGTTTCCAGAGGACGCTGTCATACCTTTAAGTTCTTTTGTTAATACTTCTCTTTTTTCTAATAACTGTTTTATTAATTCTTCTGCTTCATCGCCACTTTTAAACAACAGTTTATCGTCATGAAAATAGCATGCAAAACAGATTTTTCTTCTAGTAATTTCATCTTTTGACAAACGCGTTCCTTTTGTAATTAATCTTTCAATGTCTTCATGATAATAGCTTTGCATGAAATCATGAATAGAAATATTAGCCAGTCTACTTAATTTTTTAAACATAGACAATGCCAGAAACTCTGCGCCGCTCCAGCAATTTTTCAATTCAAACCTGTCTATTGCATGGTTTTGCAGGATTTGTGCATAATATTTTAGTTTTTTATCAAATTTCGAAAATAAGGTTTTCTGTTTATTTTTTACTTCATTAAGATGAATATATGTTTTTTTAACTTCGTCTTTTAATTCATGAATTGATTCTTTTTTAGCTTTATTTCTTAAATAATCCAACACAAACTTTTCATCATAGGTATTAAAGAAAAAAGATGCATAAGTTTTAGCATGTTGCATTAATATTTTGTCATTATACTTCTTTGAAACCAGTTTTAGCCACTCTATTTTTTCTCTCTGGATCAAGTCCAATTTTGCTGGTGTTATAATTAAAATATTAACTTCTTTTTCCTTTTTCTCGTCATTAATTTCAGACAATAGGTTTTTAATTTGCTGTTCGACATAATATGTTCCATTCGGTGCGGAAATTGTGAACATACCCCTTATTTCTACAAGTGACTGATAATAATCTTTGAAAAGTTTAAGCAATCTTTTTTTGCTCACATTTTTAAAATTTGTTTTTTCAATCTCTTTTATGATTTTATAATGCCTTTGCCTAATTTTTTTTGATTCGAGAAAAATTTTCTTTACAAATTTAGAATTTTTGTGTTTTTCACTAGCATCTCTCCATGCTTTCAGATGATCTTCCCCAAAATAATTATTAGACATACTATTAACCCAGAACTGAAGATGATTATCGAAATTAGCTGCGAAACCCATAGTTGAAGGGTCTTTTTTATAAAAAGCAATCTCCTGTGCAAGGCCATTCAGCAAACTTTCAGTCTGACCCCAGCAAAATGAAAATTTAGTCATTTAATCACCTTTTTATCATATTTTTCTTTCTTAATTTAAAACTTTAATGTTTACTTTGTCTTCCGCAACAAAAATATTTATATACTTACTATAAATAAACACATTTAACATGAAACCTGAAGAACAAATTAAGCTTGTAAAAAGTGTCGGAGAGGAGATTCTCACAGAAGAAGAGCTGACCGAGCTTTTCGAAAAGAAAACTCATCCTGTTGCTTATGACGGGTTCGAGCCTTCTGGAACTAATATTCATATTGCCCAGGGTTTGCTTAGAGCTATTAACATAAACAAAATGACCAAAGCAGGTGTAAAGTTTGTTATGCTTGCAGCTGACTGGCATGGCTGGGCAAATAACAAGTTAGGCGGTGATTTAGAAAAAATCAATATTGTCGGCGATTATCTTATAGAAGTGTGGAAAGCCTGTGATATGGATTTAGAAAATGTCAAGTTCATGAGGAGCACAGATTTAATCAATAATGGCACATACTGGAAAACAACAATGCAGATTGCAAGAAACTCAACAGTGAACAGAATAGTAAGATGTTCTCAAATAATGGGAAGAAGCGAGAAAGATGCTCTGCAGGCATCGCAGATATTTTATCCATGCATGCAATGCGCTGACATTTTTGAAATTGGCGCTGATATAACACAATTAGGTATGGACCAAAGAAAGGTTAATGTTCTTGCACGAGAAATTGGGCCAAAATTAGGATTCTGGAAACCGGTTGTAGTAAACCATCACATGCTCCAAGGCCTTTTACAGCCGCCTGGACAAGATGTTTCTCAGGAAGAAAGAATGATGGCAATGAAAATGTCCAAGTCGAAGCCAGACAGCGCAATATTCATGAATGATACGCAGGAAGAGATTAAAAGAAAAATTAGTAAAGCATATTGTCCAGAGAAACAGGCATTTGAAAATCCAATTCTTGAATACTGCAAATATATTATTTTCAGTAAATTCGACAATTTTATTATTGAAAGGCCTGTGAAATGGGGCGGAAATTTGGAATTTGCCAGTTATGAAGAGTTAGAACAGAAATTTGTCAATGGCGAGCTTCATCCTGCTGACCTGAAACAGGCAGTTGCAATTCATCTCAACAAGCTGCTTGAGCCAGTAAGAAACAAATTAAATCAGAGCAAAAAAGCCACAAAATTAATGGAGCAGATAAAAGAATTTAATGTTACTAAATAAAATATACTCTTTATTTAAAGGATAATTTGTATTGATTATGAATAATTTTAATATTGTGTTTTAATATGATACTAAACAACAAGGTTTGTATAATTACAGGTGCCAGCCGAGGTTTTGGAAAAGAGCTGGCTATATTATTAGGGCAAAAAGGGTGTCGTCTTGTTCTTGCAGCGCGGGAAGAAAATGAGTTGAGAACAGTAGCTGATAATATAAACGCTGATAATCTAAACAAGAGCAGCGGAAAAGCTAAATTCATTAAAACAGATGTGACTAATTATAATGACCTTAAAAAAATCGTTGCTCTTGCATTAAAAGAGTTTGGTACAATAGATATTCTCATAAACAATGCCGGGATTATGATTATTAAGCCATTTGAGCAAATGACGAGAAAAGAGTGCGAATATATTATTAACGTCAATTTAAAGACATTAATTAATCTTACTCATCTTGTCTATCCTTATATGTTAAAGAAAGGCAAAGGACACATTATTAACATAAGCTCAATAGCAGGAAAAAGGCCAAGCCTTAACAAAGCGCCGTATTGTGCCAGCAAATATGGTGTTACTGGATTTTCAGAAGCATTGGCATTAGAATGCAAGAGTAAAGGAATAAAAGTAACTAATGTCTGCCCTGGCGCAATGAAAACCCATCTTTTTGATAATGTCGACGCTAAATATAAAAAGAAATATGTTTTTATGGATGCTAAGGAAGTTGCAAAGGTTCTTGTTTCTGCTTTGGAAAGTGATGGTTGTCTGGATGAATTAATTATGACGCAAATGCAGTGATAGTAATATAATCTTGTGGTTTATTATAAACTAATCATTATAATTTTAGGTTTATCAATATTATCTTTCCCTTTTTTATTTCTCAGCGTCCTTAATTATAATAAAGAACACAAATAATTGATCAAATTGTTGTGTTCTTTAAAGGTTGAAAGCAAAGCTTTCTAACCTCTCAGGAATCTTTGATTCCCGAGATATATAGCAAATGCACAATCTTTTAATAATTAGTGTATGCATTTGTTATATTCAGAGAACGAATAGTTCGTTCTCTCGCTATAGTAAGTGACAAAACAGGTTCGATTATTTTGCACTTTTAGTATATTTAGGTCACTTACTATATATTCTTTTCTTCAACAACTTGGCTTTGTTTAGCTTTTTCTGCAAAGACAATTATTCCCCACACCAAAAATATTGTAATTGTTATTGTAACACCGAGCAATAAATCTTTTCCTAAATTTTTGCTGACAAATAATTGGCCGTTCCATAAATGATCTACAAATCCAAAAATTGCGCCGCCTGTCAAAAGAAGGGTTAGATTTTTATGAGATATATCATCTTTCCACGACGATATTTTCTTTCTTAACCCATAATGCATAACTGCTGATATTACTGGTATAATATAACAAGCCATATTTCCACCTCTTTATACTTTTTGTACAGTGAATTATAGCATCATTCACAAATAACTTTATATATCTTCTTATTTAAGCATTTGTTAATGAACAATAAGATTAAAGAATTTCAAAAAAAATTGGTAAAGCTGAAACTGCCTTTGGCATTAGTATTCAGCACAAAACTAAAAGATCCTGCTTTTTTTTATTTTTCCAAGATTAATCCTGAATATGCACTGATGTTAATTTCTCCTAACTTTTCTCCAAAACTTTACTGCTCGTCTTTGGACTTTGAAGAATTAAAAGTGCATTCAAGAATAAAACCCTTTTTACAATTCAAAAAAAACACTCTCGAGCAGATTAAAAAATTAACTAAAACACATAAAATAAAAAAAATGGGTGTTAATTTTTCATACTTGACTGTAAACGAGCTTAAAAACTTAAAAAAATTATTTAAATGCAAATTTGTTGATATCTCTGGCGAGCTGTTAAATTTAAGAGCTATAAAAACTAATGATGAGATTAAACTTTATCAAAAAGCAAGCAAACTTACTGAACAAATTTGGAGCAGGACATTAGCACAAATCAAGCTTAAAAAATTAAAAACAGAATTGCAGGTTAAAGAGTTTATTGAACAGCAGATAAAACGAATTAATAGTGCCCCTTCATTTCCAACAATTGTCGCTTCTGGAAAAAATGCAGCGATACCACATCATGTTACCAACAACGCTAAGCTTAATGGTTTCTGCATAATTGATTTTGGGATAAGGTACAAAGGATATTGTACAGATGTTACAAGAACAATATTTATCGGCAAGCCAACCAATAAAGAAGAAAAATTTTATAATCTTGTTTATGAAACAAAAGAATGCGCTGCAAATAAAATAAATTGTGGAGAAAAAACTGCAAATATTGTAAAAACAGCAAGAAAACACCTAGGGAAATATGACAAATTTTTTACGCATGGTTTAGGGCACGGTATAGGTTTAGAGATACATGAACTGCCTAATCTTAAAGAGAATTCTAAAGAAAAATTTGAAAATGGAATGATATTCACTATAGAGCCCGGCATTTATTTTAAGAATAAGTTTGGCATAAGAATAGAAGATGATTATTTATTTGAAAGAAATAAACTTATTCAGCTAACAAAAGCGCCGAAAAAGCTTGTTGTCGTGTGAATTGCATGTTTCTTAATCAAAGATTTTTGAAACTTATCTTATTCAATTGTAATTTACGTAAATTATTGTACAAACTATCCCCTCAATGTATTATTTTATAATCGATTATACAGACGAACCAAACCAACACAAACTTTATAAATATATAAATCTAACCTGAAGTCATGGACACAAAAACATCAGATGCTCTTGACCATGTCATGTACAATTATACTGCCAGTTCTCATCGCTTGGAGTCAGAAAACAAGCTTCTTCGAGAGACAGTTACACAACTGCAGAAAGAATTGAAAAGATTGAGAGAGCCGGCTTTAATGGTTTGCGAGGTTTGTGATGTTATCGAGGACAAAGCAATCATAAGAACACCAAATGGCAACCAATTTCTTGTTAATATTGCCAGTGATTTAAAAGGCTTAGCACCTGGAGACAGTGTACTAACCGAACAAAAAAATCTTAACATAATCCAAAAAATTTCACAAACTACCAAATTCAATGTTGAACGTTTTGTAATTATAGAAAAGCCAACCACAACATGGGAAGAGGTTGGCGGTTTAGAGGCCCCTATTAATGAAATTAAAGAAGTTATAGAACTCCCTTTGTTAAAGCCGCAATTGTTTAAAAAAATCGGCATTACCCCGCCAAAAGGTGTTTTGCTTCATGGCCCTCCTGGAACAGGCAAAACTTTGCTGGCAAAGGCTGTTGCAAACTCAACCAAGAGCACGTTTATAGAAATTGTAGCATCTGAGCTTGTCCAAAAATTTATTGGAGAAGGCGCAAAGATGGTCAAAGAAATGTTTGATCTGGCAAGGGCTAAAGCGCCGTCTGTTGTTTTTATAGATGAAATTGACGCATTAGCAGCAAAAAGAATAGAGATAGGGACAAGCGGTGAGAGAGAGGTTCAAAGAACATTTATGCAGTTCCTCGCCGAGATGGATGGATTCAAAAGCTTAGACAATGTAAAAATCATTGGATGCACTAACAGAAAAGATATTCTTGATCCTGCAATTCTAAGGCCAGGTAGGTTTGACAGGCTGATAGAAGTGCCTTTGCCAACAAAAGCAGGCGTTGAACAGATATTCAAGATTCATACAAAAAATATGACACTTGACAAGACAGTTAAATTAAATCTTCTTATTAAAAAAATGGATAGTTTCTCTGGCGCAGAGATCAAGGCAGTATGTACAGAGGCAGGTTATTTTGCCATACGTAATGACAGGACAACAATATGCCATACAGATATTCTAAGCGCAATTGAAAAAGTCAAGCAAAAAGAGAAAATGGATAATACTTACATAGAAATGTTTGGATGATTTTAATTTAATAACTTATTGTTTTTATTAGTTCTCGGCATGTCCAACAAAGTTCACTAAGATTAATTAGTAGGTCGTTAGTCGTAGGTCGTTTGTCGTCAGCAGTTTTTTGCGTTTTTCAGTTTACGACTAACGACAAACGACTTACGTTAAACAGTTATTCTTATTTATAAGACTGTGGACTGCGTCCCACAAACATGTTGTGAGCAATAAAAAAACATTAAGAAAATGAAATTTACTCTTTTAATCTATTTACTATTTATTCAAAATACTTTCACCCTGCAAATACTGTTCAACTGTTATTTCATCATTGATATATTTGACCATAAGATCTTTCAATGGTTCACCTGCTGTTCCAACACATACAACCTTGCTCTGCTGCGAAGTTTCTGTGTCAGGTATATCTTTAACATAATCTCCACCAAGGCTCATGATAATAGAGCCAACAGCTACTGCAAATCCTATCAATACAATTGTTACCATTAATGGTGTTACTCCCCTCTTATCTTCAAACATTTTTGACCTCGTGGAAATCTATTAAATAAATTTAAACTATTTGAAAATATACTCAAAAAAGATTACTCCACTATTTTGATTTATATTTTTGATATTGTGTTATCTTCTTCTTTTCAGTTTTTTTATTTTTTTTAATGCACCATAATTAAATGCATTATACTCTCTCTGAAGAAGCATTGCATAGATAAATAATGAAATTATTGTTATTTCAAAAATACCATTTACATATGTTGGCAGGATAAATATTTGTGAATGCCTTAATATAGTGAACACTTCCTCAAGTACAAATATTAATATGCCTGCAAAGATTAATGCCCATGGCTTAGTATATCTTTCTTTGTTAGGCGTCATAAATAATTTTAAAAACATTATTATGACTATCACTACCAAAGCCAGATTGTATAATGGCGCGACCTTTGTCAAACAATAATCTAATGTCATTTTGTTTACCTTTTATTTCTTTTGATTTTTGGGTTTTTAACGTAATTAATCTCTAATGTTAAAGCAATGATTATGGCACCGACAATTCCTGCAGGGATTACATGCGTCAGAAATGTAGGTGAAATGATTTTAAAAGAAACTAATGCACCAATTACTTCTTCAGCTGCAAAAAGTATTAATGCAACAATTAAATATTTCCATGCCCTTAACTCAACATTTTCATGAGAAACCTTGAACAGGCTGATTGCGATAATACCAGCGACAACTGACAGTGTCGCAGCAGTTATCTGCAATGTGCCAGTTATGAACTCGACCATTATTTGAACCTCTTTTTTACGTTTCTTGTTTTAAGGCCATACAACTTATTTATCTTCAATTAACATTAAATAATAATAATTACTTTTTATAAACTTTACTTTTAATAATCAAAAATGATAATTAATGCTTCTGAATTGATTACAATCTCCAAACTTCTTTACCTTTTCTGTGTATTCTCCTTACTCTATGCATTGGTATAAAAACCTCTTTGCCTTTATCATGGAAGGATAATACATTCTTTTCTATGAGCTTTAGTTTATGCGCTTCTATCTTTACTTCTTTGTTTTTCTTGTTGTCAAAATATGAAATAGTAAACTCTTCTTTTTGCGGATGATGGTGTATTCCATGCAGCATATTTTGAACACCTTTTTCTAAACCACCTAAGGGGTCAAACTCTCTCATTAACAGCCCTGAAAATGTCAACATTACTAAGCCAACAAACAAACTTACAAAAGGCAGCTCTAACAAAGGCAGAGAGCCAATACCTTCCCATATACCTTTCCAGATGAGAATAATACCTACTGCATAATACAACGACCACAAGAAATGCTTGTCTGACTCACGCATTGGCATTTTAACCTCTTTTTTATGTATTTTTTCTCCGTATTCTTATTATTTTTATGTTTGCTAAATTAGTCCTTAGTAGGTTATACTATTTAAATGTTTTTGAAATGTGTTTGTTTTTTTCGTTTCTGGCATGTCCAATACGTTCACTAAAAAAGGTAAAAGGTAAGAAGTAGGAGGTAAGAAGGAACAACTACGATGTTATCATCGTACCTCTTACCT
>JACQSP010000015.1 GCA_016205905.1 Candidatus Woesearchaeota archaeon | reverse complement strand
TATTTTTAATTTCATGCATTTAAGCTTTTAAGCTCATGTTTTTAACTGTATACTTTTTATTCATGCCTTTTTTATTATTTTTTTATTATGATGGTTTTTGTGTGATAAAAATCCCTTGCTGAAATACCCGCTTATCATATCCTGTTCTTGAACCAACCTTTTCTATTAATCCGGCTGTTTGTCCGGCAATTTCAACATCATTGGCTTCAACTGTGATAACTTCGCCTTCAACAGTAACTTTTACATCAGGGTTTAATGTTAAAAGGCGCGGTATTTTTTCCCCTATAAAATTTTTGACTGATAACTCTCGGTTTTTCACACTGACAGTCATTGGAAAATGTCCTGAACATATTTTAAGCTTGTACACAAACCCTTGTGTAACGCCGGTGAACATATTTTTAATATGTGAAATAGTTGAGCCCAATATTGTTTTCTCTTTTTTTGATAATTGGTGCACTGAAAAAGAAATATTATTTCCTTCCAATGCCATTTTTATTTTCGGGCTAAATAAATTTCTTTTCAATTCTCCTTTTTTGCCTTTCACTGTTAACATTCCTTTTTCTAGGCTAACGGTGATGCCTTCTGGCACTTCAATTGTTTCATGATAATTTTTTATTTTCATTTTAAATTATAATTATATTTTAATATATTTTCACAGTATGTTAAAACCATTAGGGATTAACATTAACATAACGCTAACACTTTTAGTTTAATAGCAATATGCTACTAACTTCCCTCCTGTGCCTTTTTTCTTGGCTTCAGTATGTGTAACTAATCCTTTTGAAGTTGAGATTATTAATATACCCATGTTTCTCGACGGTAAAAATCGCTTCTCAAATTTATCAATCTCTGATTTGGCTACAGGATATCTTGGTTTTATAACACCGCATTTGTTTATGTTGCTTAATAAGTTAATCTCTAAAACTCCGCCTTTGTTATTTGGAATTTCTTTAAATTCACCTATATATCCTTCTTTCTGAAGTATAGATAAGTTTGCTTTAATCATTTTAGAGATTGGACTAAATTTGCAGACTTTTCTGCCCAATCGCTCATAAATAAGTATTTGTGAATAAATACTTGCTAATGTATCATTTTGTGCCATTTAATCACCTAATATTCGAGTATCATTTGAATATCAATATCATATTGATAATTGATTTATTGTTCAGCTGTATTTTAGCTGTATTGCTTGAAACCAATCTTTGTTGCAATATCCCTAAAACATTGCCTGCAGAGATGCAAACCATATTTATTTATGTGTCCGCCAATTCTCAGGCATCTTCTGCATCTTTTTCTTGCTTTGCCGGTTTTTCTTGCTTTAGGAGTGTTATGCTTAAGATATTTAGTAAGTATAGCTGGTTTAGCTTTGAGCTGTTTCAAAGGTTTTTTATAATAACTGTATGACAATTTATTTCTCCTCCGTTTCTTTTTGATTTGTTATGAGTATCTTTTGTTTTTTATTCTCTTATGAGTATCATTTATTTTTTGATTAAGCTATGTTTTATTTTTCTTTCTCTTCAACAACTACACCAAACTCCTTTTTTACGAATTCTATTGCCTCATCTTGTGTAATTCTGTGCTTGTGTGGAATTACACAGCTCATTATCTTTCTGTTTTTCACCCTAAAACCATTTCTACATAGTGTAATGCAGACCTGAAATCCTGTTAATCCAATATCTGGATTATACTTTACACCAGGGACATCAATATATTCTAAAATACCAAATGAAATGTTTCCTTCCTTATCAAAATTATTTTTCTTTAATTGATTGCTCTTTGCCTTCAATAATCTTTTAATAAGGTCTAATTTATCTTTTCCTCTTAATGTAAGCTTACATCCGATTGGAAGCCCTGGCCTTAATCCCCATGTAGGAATTCTCTTCTGTGTAACTGTTTTAACTGGTGTGATTCCTGTGATATATTCTAAAAGTTTCACACCTTTTTCCAACACAGCCTGCTCTTTGCCAGCGCCGATATTTAATGTGAGCTTCTCGATTTTTATGTTTCTGTTTTGATTCATTTTTCCTTCACTCATTGAAATTGATTAACACAATTTATACTAAAAGTGCAAAATAATCGAACATTATTGCTATGGACTTTAATATCTGAATTTATTTAGTTAAAGTCCACGAATATAGCAAATACATATAATTT
>JACQSP010000011.1 GCA_016205905.1 Candidatus Woesearchaeota archaeon | reverse complement strand
TTGAATATTTTGAAAAGAACATTAAAATTGTTTTAAACAAAAACCAGCTACCCAAACTAAAGTACTCATTAGTTGGGTACTCGCAAACCTCGTATTACACTGTCTCGATGACGATAAAGTGCAATAATTCCTGAGCGGGTTCCCTATTATAGCCAAGCAGATGCTAGGGAGAGATTTGGTTTTTATATAATGAATCTCATGTCTCGACGCTGTTGCATAACTCCTATTTGAGCTTCTTTTTCCAGAAGCCTCATTCGTAAATAAAGTAAAAATTGCCAAAAATGGCTGATTGTGCAACAGCGTCGTCTCTCAATTTTGGTGTTATTTACTATTTATTAGTTATAATAAGCATAACATTTATAAACAAATTTACAACTCCACCATTATGGAACATTTTAACTTAGAAAGAATTGCAAAACATTCAGATTCATCGCAAGAGCGAACTGATGCAGTAAATGAAATACTAAAGGAATTCGATAAATCTAAGAATATAGGCTCCTTAATTGAAGTTTTAAAATGGGGAGAGCATGAAGATACATCTCAGAAAATCATGAATGAATTACGGAAAAGAAAAATTTCTCGTGATGAGCACCATTACCTTTATGGTGAATTACCCGAGATTCAAGGTGATTTATCTTATGTTGCTCAACACCTACCTGAAAAAGGATTTAGTTATGTAGTGTACGAAGTCCTAGGAAGCCCATCTAAAGATCATCTATACCATGTAAGAATTCCTACAATTCCTAGCGAAGCTGATAAAACCCTTATCACTAGAGTATTAAGAGACCTCCCGCAATGGACAGAATTTGCAGAGTTTAGTCTTGAAAGGGTATCAAGGATTCTGTCCCAAAGTCCTTCTGATCCTTTTGGGATAGTCAAATTACCTAATTTATACGACGTTGCCGATTTCATAAGAGGTGAAAAAAATAACTTAACTGTAGATGATGGTGGTTTACGACGGGGTGAAGATATAAGAGCTAATTATGGTCCTAGACATATGATTGCAATGGAAATTGAAAAAATGTTAAACTCTAGTCCTCGATTAGCAATAAGATATGCAGATTATAGAAATATGATTGGACATTGATAATATTAGATAACTAAAGTTTTTGTTGTAAAACAAAAATCTAATATACACTATAAAGTCTTCTATCTACAGACATTCCGAAAGTAAACACAAAAACTCATCATTAAGCAATAATTTGCATTAAACAAAACACATTAACGGTCGAACATTAACGAATAACAATATCAAAAATAATCCAATAATCAATAAAAAAATAATAAAAAACAAAAAAGATAATACTACAATTAAGGAAAAGAAGCAATTCTGTCCCAGAATGGAATATTAAGCTTTAGCTTATCTCTATAGAATTCTACTGTTCTAGAAATAAAATCAAAAATGCTCTCTAGAGCATTCATAATAAAATTCAAAAGAGTTCCTCTTTTGTTTTTATTTTGCCATGCATTGTAGAACAGGAAGGATAAACAAACACAAAATAATCTGGTAACAGGATTGTTAGTTTGTGCTCTTAGCTGTATTCCGTCAGTCGCTTTGAATATATTCTCTATATTCCATCTCTTCCTGTAAAGTTCTCTTACTTCATGCCAATCCTCAAACTCCATGTTTGTGATGAATGCCCACTTAGTTCTTTTGCCGTCTGTAAAATCGGTTCCCAGCACCAAGTCACCTTTAATTTTGTGTTCTCCTATCTCAAAGTCTCTGTAGCATTTCCATACTTGATAAAATCCAAAAATTTTCTTCATGTAGTCGGAGATTCTTGCTCTGACAATAAAAGGGATTTTATTCATTTTTAGCTTCTCTATAAACAATCCATCATAAAACCCCCTATCAAAGAGGACACATTCATATGAAACTTCTGTTTTTAGTTGTAATAAAGTTTTGATGATGAAGCTATCACAATTTTCTTTTCTTTTTACAGCTTTTACTCTCAAAACCCTTCTTTTATTGCCATAGACTATGGCAAATACAAGATGTTTGTAGCTTCCTGTATCTCCTTTTTCTGGTTTGTACTTGTGGATATATTTCAAGATTTTCTTCTCTTCTTTTGTTAATAACTCCTTATGTTTTTTCTCCTTCTTTCGCAGTTTGCCCGTGTATGACTCATAAGTTTCGTCAACGATAATGTAAGATTTTACTTTTGCCAGTTTTCTCCTTTTTTCTCTTAGGAATTGCAAGCCTTGTTTCCAGAGTTGATTTTCAAGAACTGCGATTGACGTATCAATCCTATAAAATACAGTATCTGCATCTGGTCTGATTGCCTTTGAGTTTACACTGTGGCAGTCATAAGAGGCTGCTACCAAAACCATGAGTATCATGGTCATTGTGTACGTTGCGTTGCATCTTTCCGAAATGTTTTTATCTGCGAAAGAAATCGCATATTTGTCTATATATTGTCTTTGGATGGCAGACACCTCTTATGTTTTAGAGAACTGCCACCCAAGGCAACTTATTGAGAACTGATTATTCTATAAAATTGTGCCAAAAAACAGCTCCTAATAATAATTCTAATGTTCAGAATTAATAAAGTTAACTACCTTCGGAATGTCTGGTCTATATCAATGTGAGAAATAATATTCCTATAGTTTGCTTCCATTCTACCACCCCTAGAAGCTATTTTAACCTACTTTATATTAAGTTTATATTAAGTAGTATTTATA
>JACQSP010000012.1 GCA_016205905.1 Candidatus Woesearchaeota archaeon | reverse complement strand
GTTACTATAGTGGTGGACTTTAATACTAGTATCTATTTAGTTAAAGTCCACGAATATAGTCACGGAACTACATGTGTAATTATTAATGTCCGTGACTATACATTTGCCGAACATAACTAATTTGATAAATAATTTATGTTCGGCATTATAAACAAATTTATTCGATTATTTAATTCGCCAGCTATACGATTCATATGGCGCACTTTCGAGCTTTCAGAGGTTCAAGCTTTCAAACAGTTTCATGAGACGTGGACTGCGTCCCACAAACGGGTGGGAAGCAGTAAATAAAATTGAGAATGAGAACCTAAATTAAGAAACAGAACATCAGCTAAACAAATCCATTTTATCTCTTATTCATTCCCCACACGCCTTAACAAAACCATAGAACAAAGGATTAGGGTTTAACATCCTCGACGTGAATTCAGGGTGATACTGCACGCCAATAAAATATTTATGAGTGGGCAGCTCTAATATCTGCATAATGGGAACATTTGGCGCTTTTCCTGAGAAAACCATTCCTTTTTTCTCGAACAGGTCTTTGTATTCTGGGTTGAATTCAAATCTGTGCCTGAATCTTTCTCTTATTGAAGTCTTGCTGTCTGAAAGCCCATAAAGCGCATATGCCTTTGTAAGTTTTTTGACATCAATATCCCTTCCGCCCAGCCTCATATTCCCGCCAAGGCCTTCAATTTTCTTTTGCTCTGGGAGAATATCAACAACTGGATTTTTGCAGTCTGGCTTTACTTCAGTTGTATTCGCATCTTCAAGATTGCATACATTTCTTGCAAATTCTATCACTGCCATTTGAAATCCATAACATAAGCCAAGATAAGGAATATTATTTTCGCGGGCATATTTAACACAGGCAATTTTTCCTTCTACTCCTCTCTTTCCAAAACCACCTGGAACAATTATACCTTTAACAAGCTCGCCGGCATTTACTTTCTTACCCTCATTTTCGCCTTCAGTAACTTCACTAACTCTCAAGGCTTCTTCGACGCTTATTTTCCCGTCTTCAATATCTGTTGTTTCAATCCATTTAATATTAACTTTCACGCCTAAAGCAGCGCCGGAATGCTCAAGCGCTTTTATTATCGATGCATATGAATCTCTTATATTTGTATACTTGCCTGTTATACCTATTGTTATCTCTTTTTGCGGATATTTTATTTTATTAATATAATTCTCTATTTTTTTAACCTCTTTTTCCTGAGATTCATCGCTCTTTTTTCGGGGTAATTTAAGTATATCTAACACTTCTTTATCCAGATTAGCTTTTTTCATTAATAATGGTATTTCATAAACAGAATCAACATCATGCATGCTAAGAACCCTTGACACAGGTATATTTGAAAAAATGCTAATCTTTTCCCTTACTTTTTCAGTAACTTTATTCTGGCTTCTGCACGCAACAATATGCGGCTGGATGCCCATGCTCAATAGGCTTCTTAATCCCAATTGCGCTGCTTTTGATTTTTGCTCGCCTAAAAATTTCGGCTCAATAATATATGTCAATGCAACAAAACAAACATTTTCCCTGCCTTCTTCATATGCTAATTCCCTTACCGCCTCAATGTAGACGCTGTTTTCAATGTCTCCAACAGTTCCGCCAATTTCCACCAATACAATGTCTGCTTTGGATGTCATAGCTAGATTTCTTAATATTCTCTTTACCTCGCCGGTAACATGAGGAACATACTGAACATCTCTCCCGAGAAATCCACCTTTTCTTTCGAAGTTTAATACACCAGACAGAATCTGGCCGTTTGTTGTGAAATTATTCTTTGATAATGTTAAGTCAAGTAATCTTTCATAAGTTCCCAAATCCATGTCGCATTCCATGCCGTCGTCTAAAACAAATACTTCACCATGCCTGAATGGATTTAATGTGCCGGAATCAATATTAAGATAGCCTTCAAGCTTTATCGGCGCAACAGTATAGCCATTAACCTGCAAAAGCTTTCCAAGTGATGAGCTCACAATGCCTTTCCCTAACCCGCTCATAACAGTGCCAAACACAACAATATACTTTGTTTTTCCTGGTGCATAACCATCTACTTGAGGAATATAAAATTCATGCTCTTCTGTTTTCCCTGAAATCTTTTTTAATATGTTAAACCCCCTTTCATTGGTTTCTAAACCATTCTCGCAGGTTTTATCACAAGGTTCACAATAATTTTTAGAATCAACATCAAATCCACAGCAATCCTTAGAACTTAAGCCTTTTTCTTTATTTTCTTTACCCTCTTTACCAAATTCATTGCTTTTTTTAGTGTGCATTATTTGGAACGGCTAAAAGTTATATTAAAAGATTGTTATTGTGGAGTATATAGGTTGGAGAAGCGTATATATCATAGTTTGGCATAATTGCAGATATAACTTTTATAAACCAAGCCACATTTCTTTATCTTATGAGTGGCATAAATTATCTTCAGGCTAAAGAATTAATACTAAAGCAGATTACATATCAATATTCTTCTGCAGATGGAAATCAATTGCCGCCTATTGAATTTCAGTTAACAGGAGATTCGACAAAGGTGCAGTTTGGTTTTTCAGAGGAAACAGATATTTTTAAAGTGGTCTCTTCAGTAGTCAAAACATTAGGCGATGTAAAGGCAGAGTCTTATGGTGGTGATATTAATTTAAGAGGGGATAAATTAAGAATTTATGTTGATAGCAGTAAATACAACCGCGGAATTATTTTCTACAAAGAAGGCGCATTCAGCGATAAAGATATTAATACTATTATTTCTGCTTATACCACAAGCCATTCACAAAGCGAAAGAAAAGATCCAAAGATAAGGTTGAGTGAGATGGGTGTTACTATATACACACCAAACCCTAATTTAACATGGGATTATCTTGCAGGTTATGAAACCGTGAAGCAGAAAATAAGGGATACAGTTATACTTTCTCTTAAACACCCTGAAATATATGAAAAAATTGTTGCTGGAACCAGAAAATATGTTGAAAGCAACAGGCCAAAAGCAGTTTTGTTTGAAGGGCCGCCAGGTACAGGAAAAACAACAAGCGCAAGAATAATCGCAGGCGAGGCACAAGTGCCTTTGCTTTATGTTCCTATAGAAAGTATTATGACAAAATGGTATGGTGAAAGTGAAAAAAACCTTGCTAATATATTTAAAGCAGGAACAGAGATAGGAGATACATTATTTTTCTTGGATGAAATAGATTCACTTGCACTTTCCAGAGATCAAAATATGCATGAAGCAACAAGGCGTGTTTTATCGGTTCTTTTAAGGCAGATTGACGGATTTCTGCCAAACCAGAAAACAATCATTATAGGGGCAACAAACAGAAAAAATGATTTGGATCCTGCGCTTTTGAGCAGATTTGATATAAGCATTAATTTTCCTTTGCCTAATTTGGAAGAAAGAATTTCTATTTTTGGCAATTATGCAAAACAATTGACAAGTGCAGAAGTAGAAGAGATTGCAAAAATAGCAGACGGTGTTTCAGGCAGAAATATAAAAGACATTTGTGAGCATGCTGAAAGAAGATGGGCTTCACAACTGATAAGAGGAGAAGTATGTATACAATTACCGACTGCAGAATCATATATCTCTTCTTTGAAAGATAGACAAAGTAATGGTATTTAATCTTCATCACATTCTATATCTACTTTATTTTTAAATTTATGTTGTCAGAATAATTGGCGTAATAAATAGTAATTCTTATAAATCAATCTATTTCTCTTCATAGAATGAAACGAAATTTTACTCTTGAAGATATATCTTTTGATGAATATAATGCTATTTGCAGAGAATTAGGGCTGCCTATTGACCATTCTCCTTTTTCTACAAACAAGAGACATATGTGTGGTTATCCAAAAAGATATACCAAACTAAAAGAAAAAATAACTTATAACAATTTATCTGAAATTATAGAGGGAATAGAAGATGAATACACCATAACAAATCGCCAGAGAATTCATATGGTTTATACGAAACCACTTTTATTAAGTTTTAGTATAACCAAAAAATGTTTGAAGGAAAATCCAGCAAATTATCTTGAAAGGCTACAAGAGTTTGAAGAGGTACTCGGGAGAATGGAGTTTACTTTAAAAAAAGGAAAAAATGAGAACGTTTTTTACAGCGATTCATTTACATTCATGAAAGAAGATAATTTGTGGGTTTTAAGAAAAGTAGTTGTTCACAGGCCAAATTATTGCTTTTATACATTTGACGGATTGCAGGGAACATACTTAGACAAATGTTATTCTTTGCAGTGCGTTCTTCCAAAGTAGATTTATTTCTTTTTTTGTTATTTCCATGGACGCAGTCCACGGTCACATGAAACTGTTTGAAAGCTTGAAAGTCTGAAAGCTCGAAAGTGCGCTATATGAGTCGTACTTTCAAGCTGTCAAGCTTTCAAACCATCTTACCTTTTTATTCGTGAACCTGTTGGACATGCCAGGAACGAAAAAAAATAACTTATCAAAAAAACGTCCTTATCAATCCCATCAGCACTTGTCCGCCGTCAAATGGCGGGATTGGTATCATGTTGAATAGGAATAAGAACATGTTTATTCTTTTGGTAAAGCTTAATGCAGTTATGGCAGTATGGCTCAGTTTTTTTGCTTTCTTTAAAATCAGCCATGAACCTAACCAAAGTACAAGATTAACAAATGGCCCGGCAAATGCTATTAATGATGACTGCCACGGAAATGCAGTTGCGCTGTGGGCAACATAGGCAGGAACAAAAAATAAGATTGGAGATCCAAATGCTTTCAATGCAACGCCAATCAGCAGCCAAAAATAGGCAGCGTTGAATGTTGCATACAAACCAAAGCCTAGTGCAACTATTTTATGGCCTAACTCGTGCAGGATTATCGCTGGCCCAACAATAAGAATTGCAAACTTAAAATCATTCCAATTAATAAACTGTTTTGCAGATTTGTATTCTTCAAAATAATCTTCATAAGAATGCCTCATTGCTTTTGGAAACATATCTTTAAATATATATCCAACTGCCAGACTTATGATAATCATGTCAATGATTTCCCAGATTGTTAAAAATGCCATTTTTTTATAGTTCCCTTATTATCATATTATTTTATCTGATCAATCCATCTTCCATTTCTTTATCTTTCTTTATGCCTATCAATTGCAATATTGTCGGCGCAATATTCGCTAATCCTTTTCCTTTTTTTAATGTTATGTTTCTCAGTTTCTTTCGTTTGTTTCCGTTCAGCAAAACATTATCACCGCAAATTAACGTGAATTGCACAGGGTTAAGTGTATGCGACGGTTTAGGCTCGCCGTTTGGATAAAACATCTCTTCGCAGTTTCCATGGTCTCCTGTCAGCATAACCACATAATTTTTGTTTAATGCTGACTTTACAATTTTTCCAACACACTCGTCAACAACTTCACAGCATTTAATTGTTGCTTTTAAATTTCCAGAATGGCCGACTAAGTCGCCGTTTGCAAAATTAACCAAGATAAAGCCAAACTTGCCTGAGTTTATCCTCTCCAAAAGCCTGCCTGTGATTCCATAAGCGCTCATCTCTGGCTTTTGCGCATAATTTGAACATTTTGGCGAAGGGATTAATACTCGTTCTTCTCCTTTGTTTATGGTTTCAATCTGTGAGTTAAAGAAAAAGGTCACATGAGCATATTTTTCTGTCTCTGCTATCCTTAACTGTTTCAGATTATGTTTTGCAAGTATGCTGCCTAAATTATTTTTAACATAAGTTTCAGGGAATGCACAGTTTAGCTTCATATTTCTGTCATAATTGGTCATGCACACATAATTCAAATTTTTCAGTTTCTTAACTTTAAATCTTTCTTTATGCTTTCCATGCTCTTCAAACTTTCTGTCGATAAAAGCATAGGTTAACTGCCTCGCTCTGTCTGTCCTGAAATTCCAGAATATAACCGCATCCTTGTCTGAAATGTTTGGTGTGCCTCTCATTTTCATTGGCTTCACATAATAGTCAGAAGGCGCGCCGTATTTGTACGCTTTTTTCATCGCTGTTAAAGTGTCGTCTTCAATAAATCCTTTTCCGTAGACCAAAAGCTCGTATGCCATCTGCGTCCTGTCCCAGTTATTGTCCCTGTCCATTGCATAATATCTGCCGATGATTGATGCGATTTTAACAGTTTTGTCAATACCGAGCGCTTTTGTTCTTCTCTTAAACTCATTAAAATATGTTACGGCGCTTTTTTCAGGCACATCTCTTCCGTCGAGAAAACAATGGACATAAACACTCTTTACTTTCTGCTGTTTTGCCATCCTGAGAAGCGCGTAAAGATGCTCTGTTGTGCCGTGAACTCCCTCGTCGCTGAACAAGCCCATTAAATGTAAATTTGATTTAAACTTCTTGACGTGGTGCATAGCATTTAGCAGAGTTTTGTTTTTGAAAAATGATTCTTTGCTGCTTTTTGAATTTTCAGAGCTGCTGGCAATTGACCTGTTAATCTTTTCGAACTCCTGCCAGATAATTCTGCCCGCACCGATTGTGTAATGGCCAACCTCGCTTCCGCCCTGCGTATTTGCAGGAAGCCCGACAGCATTGCCATGCGCGTTAAGAAGAGTAAACGGATAATTCTTCTCGTAGAAATTTGTGTTTGGCATTCTCGCTAATACCTGCGCATTGCCTGTCTTTTTTGTGTTTTTTGTAGAGTATCCCCAGCCGTCGCGGATGATTAGCAGGATTTTATTATTTGAGTTCATAATTTTCCCTCTTGTTAATCAAATCATTCAAAATCATAGATCCTAACAAAACCATGATTGTGATGTAACTATCAAACATTGAAAAACATTCAGTGCCATATGACTTTACTATTAACCATATTGTCCATATAACAGACACTAAATATAATATTGCTTTAAGATGCTTAAACATGTTGTCACTTTACCTATCCTTTAATTATACCTAATATTCTCAGTATTAAAAGAGCGCTTGCAAGAATTGCAAGTGTCCATCCTAATGCTTCATACCATTTTAATCTTGCCCTTTTTTTCATAATATCACCTTTATTTCTTATTGAAATGCGATAAGATATAATTCCTTAGCTGTTCTGCAACAACAGGATTCCTCATCACAGTCACCTTTATTGTAAATTTAACTGAATTTTTCTTATTAGGTTAAATTTACAATCTTGCAGATTAAATATTAACTAATAGGAACTTTTTCATTTAATCTGCAATAATTCTACTTTTTGTCTTAACAACTTTATTAATTTTGTGACTTCAAAGCACTTTGCTTTTTAGGATAATGCTTATCCCTGTTTTCATAATTTCATTTATCAATGGTTCTTTTTTTCTATCTTCAAACTCTTTTTCATCCATTAAGACTGTTTGTATCTCATACTTGTCTGCATATTTTTCTTTTATTTCTTCTAATGTTGTCTTTAACAGAGATGTGTTCCTACCTTTCCCAACCAAAATAAAAACATCAATATCTGATTTATCTTTTGCTTTGCCTTTTGCTACAGATCCAAATAATTTAACTTCTTTTAATCCTTCAATATTTTTAATGCAGTCATTTTCAAAATTGGAGATTACATTTAATTTTTTTGGGTCAATTCCCTGGAAAAAACTATTTTCATACTCTAGTAATGGTGTTAACTTTTCAATAATTGGATTGTCTAATTTTAATTTGTATCTTTTACCCCCTTTCTTTTCAACATACACCATGTTATAATATTCTAATTTTTTTAATGCCAACATAATTCCTGCCCTACCGGCCCCGACATACTTTTCTATTTCTAAAAAAGAGAAAAATCTATTTTGAGATAATTGTAAAAATCTTAAGATTCTTATAATCACTTTGTTTCCTAAAATATTATCTATCATATATCCAGCTCCTTCATAATTTTTATGAAAGGTTTGACTATATTATTGAGAAAATCCTGTGCTTTTTTACTCCCTACTGAATCATCTGTTTTAGATATTTGTGGTGAATGATAATAACTTTGTGTAGACCTTTCTGATTTTCCATATCTTAATAACATAGACAAAAGTTCGGGTTTAGGTTTAGAGAAGATTTCATATTCTTTTTGCGCTAGTTTCATTAGTTCAATTACTCTTCTCTTTGTTGCTTCTTTAGCAATCTTCTCTTTCAGTGCTTTTAGTGTCATGCTATGTGTGTCATCTTTTGGTATTTTTATACTGAACACATCACCCAAATATTTTTTAGAAATATTATGCATTGAATAATAGCCAAGCACTATTGCATTTCTGGGATGTTTTTCTACCAACAGCTCAGCTGCTTCTAAATCATCCTTATATGCATAATTGTGCCATTTAACATAATTCTCCTTCTCTGTAATGTCCATTATTTCCCATGTTTTATCTAAATTTACCATTTTTAGTAATAAAATTGCTTTTAATATATATATTTTACTATTTTTGGTAATAATTTATTACTGTTTTTGGTAATAAATAACTATCTTCTGCTGTTTATCGTCTCTAAATTTATATCTAACTAGTGTTATTTTTTAACATCCAAGCCATTTATCACATTTATTAAGAAAACCTACTTCCTAACACCTCATCACATTCCCCGCATACCTCGCTTTATTTCCAAGCTCTTCTTCTATTCTCATTAATTGATTGTATTTGGCCAGTCTTTCGCTTCTGCATGGCGCTCCGCTTTTTATTTGCCCGCAGCCAAGCGCAACAGCTAAATCAGCTATAAACGAATCCTCTGTCTCGCCTGAACGATGGCTCACCATTACACTCCAATTGTTTTTCATTGCAAGCTTTGCAGCGTTAATTGCCTCGCTTAATGTTCCGATTTGGTTTACCTTTAATAATAATGCGTTGCACATATTCCTGTCAAGAGCCATTTTTATTCGGTTTGGGTTTGTGCACAATAAATCATCGCCGACAATCTGTATTCCTTTGCCGCCGCACGCCCAGCTTTTATCTTTGCCAATTCTTTCTCTCAGCTCTTTCCACGGCAGAAAATGATCCTGCTCAAACGGATCTTCGAGAGAAATGATTGGATAATTCTTGACGAGATGCTCATAGAAATCTATCATTCTGCCGCTTCCGAACTTTCTCCCGTCGACATGATAATACCCATGATGATAAAATTCAGAAGCAGCAGCGTCGATTGCTATTTTTATCTGCTTTTTATAGCCGAGAGAATCTATTGTTTTTACCAGAAGATTCAGTGCATGCTCGACGTGCTCAATTTTCGGGGCAAAGCCGCCTTCGTCGCCTACATTTGTTGACTCTTTGCCGTATTTCTCTGAAATCTCTTTTTTCAGCTGATGGTAAGCCTCTGCGCCCATTCTCAAGCTTTCCCTGAAATTCTTTCCAAAAGGAGCAATCATAAATTCTTGGAATGCAATCTTGTTTGCAGCGTGTTTGCCTCCATTGATCACATTCAAAAAAGGAATCGGCAGCAGTATTTCTGATTTTTTCCCATTGCCAAGAATAGAATAAAGCGGCTTGTTCTCTAATTTTGCCAGCAGGTTTGCACATCCCAAACTTGCGCTTAATATAGCGTTTGCACCCAACTTTGATTTATTGACTGTGCCGTCTAGCTCTATCATTGCCTGGTCAATAAGTTTAGGGCTCCTTAAATCCATACCTTTTAGTTTTTTTGCGATTAAGGTGTTTACATTATTAACTGCCTTAAGAACACCTTTGCCAAGATATCTTTTTTTATCGCCGTCTCTCATTTCAAGGGCTTCATGAATTCCTGTAGATGCGCCGCTTGGAACCCTGCCATAAGCCATTCCTGATGCGGTGTAGACTTCTGCCTCGACAGTTGGATTGCCTCGAGAATCTAAAATTTCTCGTGCATGAATCTTTGTAATTTTAAATGAATTTGTTTTTGTTGTTTTAAAGCTTGTCATGATGGCACCTCTTTTGATAAATACTTATATTCTCTCATATATAGGCACGAACATTAATAATTGAGCATAAATTTCGTGCCTATATATTGCAATGGCACTAAACTTTAGTTTATTCAATTTGCCATTGCAATATAGGAGGAACTAAACAAATTAGATAAGGATATTTAGTTCCTCCACTATACGCGAACTTTAACAAAATTGATCAAATATTAAAGTTCGCCACTATACTAAAAGTCCTTGATTTTTGTTCGAACATCAAAGAATTTTAGTATAATCTAAAGGATATTGCTAATAATAAGCTTTTCTAGATGTATAGATTTATATATTTTTATGTCTGTCATTGTGTAATTATATCAAATCCCTTTAATAATCGGAACGCAAGTGACCTGCTGAAAGTGATTTGATTATTAGGAAATAACTTTACACCCATTTCCATTTATCCGAAAATTAAAGTTATTTCCTATAGCTAAATTGTTCAATCTTTCGATTATAATCGACTGAATCATCAAAAACACTCGAACATAATAGAGCAAATCACATAAAACACTCGATTATAATCGAGTCATTTTCATGTTCAATAAAACTTTTGGATTTGCCTAATTTTACCCCCCTTTGTGATTGGGTAATTCATATTTGTTTTCCACTTTAGAATAGTAATATTTATAAATAATTTATGTATCCCATGCTTAAATGGAAGAAGGAAGGCGCCGTTCAAGTGGTTCAAGTGGAACAAGTGGAAAATTAAGTGAAAGAGAACTAGACAATATACTTAAAAATTTGAGAAGGGAAGGACATATAGGAAGACGAAGAGGGAATACAGGAGATACATCTGTCGAATCAGATGATGAAGATGAAGAAACAGATACCAACATAAACGCTAACGTTGATTGGTGGAATGATCATCAATTGGAACTAGATGTTTTAGACCCTTCTGACACAATAATTTCTGGTTTAAGATATCCTGTTGATTTAGCAGATATGGAAATTGTTCCTGCTGCAAGAAAAGGCATGGTTATTGATGAAGTAACTATGAGAAATTTAAATTTACATGAGTTAGTTGAAGCATTTGACAAAACTCAAACAGATACAGGCCATAGAATGCTTGAATATTTAGTGCATTTTCCTCTGAGAGATATCAAAGAAATTAACAAGAGGGCATCAGCAATTAAGGAACTTGCAGATACTCCTCAATTAATGGATGCATTATATCCTTACTTTTCCAGCATGGCTATAAGCGAAAACGGCTTTACTGAGTATTGTTTTCCACAGCAAGGTGATGCTCCGCCTCGACAAGAAACATTTCTGGCTGCAAGAATGTATCTAGCCCAAATACCTCACATTTTATCATTTCTTCGGCAGGCTAAATCTGATAGATTAAAAGAAATTTGCGCTAATTTAGAGCACTTGCTAAGAAAAGACAAAGTTAGAAAGTTCTATGAAAGCATTATAGACGGCTCTGACACAGAGATTATGAATTTACATCCAGAAACATGGGAGCATTCACTAAGTCAACAGGTAATAGATACTTTAAACAGAGTATCACCAATTTTGAGAGCACTTTCAGATGCACATATAAGAGTAGATCTCACAACAGGCCAATTTAGACTAACACCGAGAAAGGATGGCGAACCTATTAATGTGCACTACCCAATAACTGGGCTCAGCTTAAATTTAGAAATAATAAGACACCATTATATAGACAAAGATGCAGTTTTTAGTTTATATTATACAATGGGTGTGATTGAAGCATATTGCTCTCTTGCAAGCTTAGAAAGAAGATTATTCCCTGTCTTTGTCAAATTTCCGTCGTTGGAACAATCCGACAGATACGTTGTTGCTCTCACTAAACCAGCTGATCCTTATTTATTGCTTAACCAAGAAAGAGTTGTCCCAAACGACTATCATTTTGATGCACAAACCAGAGGACTTGTAATAACAGGCCCAAACACAGGGGGAAAAACAGTTTATGGATTTACTTTGCCTAAACTTCAGGTCTTAGCACAAGCTGGTGCGCCTATACCTCTTGAAACAGGAGAGATGAGTGTTGCTGATTATATTTTCACATTAAGGCCTGCTTCTAAAGAGCAAATTGGTGAAGGAAGATATTTGCATTCTCTTGTCAGAGGCAGAGAAATACTGGAAAAAGCTACACCAAGAAGTTTGGTTTGTATAGATGATTTTGAAGGCACTGATCCAGAAGATTGTTATAAGCAATCTTTAATTATACTTAGAAATTTGCTTAGAATAGGTTCAGCTGTGACTTTAACAACACAGGACAGAAGAGTTGCCCTCGAGGTGGAAGAGAATAAAGATGGAGCATATAACGGCGCAGTGCCTGTTCAGCTTAAATGTGAGCTTACTGAAAAGGGCGTTACTTTTTATTATAAAGTCATTCCCGGTGTAGGAAAAAGCATTGGTGAGGTATGTGCCAGAGATGCAGGGATGGATGAAGCATCTTTGGATTTACTAATGAAACAAAGAGAGTTCTAATTGTTTTGAATTGTTTTAGAATTTACTAAAAGCACAAAATAATCGAGAACATTATTGCGGTAGACTTCATTATACGTATCTATTTAGTTAAAGTCCACATACCCTTTTATTAATGTCCATGACTATAATGAAGGACATAAATATTTATACAATTGTTATGTCCTTCAAATATAGTAAGTGACACGATTTGTATAACAATTTACGTCACTTAACTATATATTACATCCAAATTGTATGGCAAAAGCAGATTTATTTTTCTTTCTGTTTTTTGTGAGCCAAGATTAATTAAATAGCTTTTCTTTGTTTTTTTGTATTCTTTAAGAAATGCATTCAGTCCCTTAAAGTCATCTAATTTAATGCTTTGCTTAAACTTTATTTCCACAGGCATTAACATAGAATCTTTCTCAAGGATTATATCAATTTCATATCCATTTTTGTCTTGCCAGAATCTTAAATTTTGATTCCCTTGTTTTTTAAGTTCAGATAATACAAATGTTTCAAACATGAATCCAGAATCCTCTCTCAGTGATAAGTCATTAAAATTATTGATAAAAAAGTTTCTTACACCGATGTCTATAAAATAAATCTTTGGTATTTTAACAAGTTCTTTATTTTTGTTAGTATAGTAAGGCCTTAATATTTCTATTATATATGTTTCCTTGAGTATTTCAATAAATTTTCTTATCTCCTCAAAATTCAATTGTGTTAGTTGTGATATCTTCTCATATTTTATTTTCTGGCCATTGTTTACTGCTAAGAATTCAATTAGTTTTTTCATACTTAATATTTTTTCAATGTTAAGGTATTCTACAAGATCTTTCTTTACATATAAATCAAAAATACTGGACAAAACACTTATTTTCTCATCTTTTGTGGCTTTTAATGCTACCTCAGGATACCCGCCAAAAATAAGAAATTCTTTTAATAAATTATAATATTCTTTTACTGAAGAAGATAAATTATCCCCTTTTAATTTCTTAATATTTTTT
>JACQSP010000009.1 GCA_016205905.1 Candidatus Woesearchaeota archaeon | reverse complement strand
TCTCTTTCTTTTATATCAATTGTTTTTAATTTACTTCCTAACAAAAATAAAATCAAACTTATCTCTTCTTTATTAGACAATGAGTATCTATTCTTAATAATTAATGATATTATCATTAAAAAAATAACAATAACTAACATACTAATCATAATAATATCATCTATTCCTTTTGCCAAAGGTATTATTTTTTTAATATAATCAATTAAACGAATAGCTAAAATAAATCCCACGAAATAAAAGAATATGCTAAATAATGCCAAATAATCAGCGATCTTTTGTTTGGTAAAATAAAATTCATGATTTTCTACCCACTTTTCAAAATCTTTTAACTCCATTTTAAACGTATTTTTTCTTATATTTAAATAATTTTTTATTACTTTTGCAAAATCACTGCATCAAACTATTGCATATTTAATGTTAATTCCAAAATTATACAAAAGGTATTTATCTTCTTACACTTTTTTAGCTACAGAAACACCGATCTTACAGCACCCTACATGTTTCTTACACTCATTCTCTTCAACAACCAATCTTAAGCATTCTTTAGAATTCGTTATAATTATAATTAATCAAATCAAAACATTTATATACTAGTTGATATTATAATGGTATCAATTGATATAAATAAGTGATACTTATGAAACAAACACTTAAACTAAAAAGATATCCTAACTTAAGCACAATATTGATGGTAGAAAAAGTTTTAAAGAAATATCAAGATCTGCCTATGAAAATTTCTGAATTAAAGAAAAAGCTTCCAAAGCAAATTATGCATCAAACATTGATACTAATCTTAGAATATCTCTACGCAAGTGGAAAGATTATTTTTGGACCTAAAGGGGTTCAATGGATTTATTCTGAGTCAGAACATCTAAAGAAGATGATGAAGGATGCAATAGAAATTTAACTAATATCCAAACAGTTTGTCATACTCTTTATGGTTCATTATGCATAAAACAAATACAAATATTTCTTTATCTGTCCCTTCAATAGTATACAACAATCTCCAATAATTTGCTAATTCAAGTCTATAAACTCTTTTAATCCCTATTTTCTTGAAATAGTTAGGAATCAACCTCTTAGATATTGAATCACCATATTGTGGATTTTCTTTTAAGATTTCTTTTACTCTTTCAAAAGAGTTCAAGATACATTTGTCTTTATTAGAACTGCTTAATTCAAGATATCTTTCTTTAGCTTGATCTTTTAAAAAAATTCTCACATCTTTTCCGTACATACCACACATACCCATATACTAAACAAAAAACACATTAATATAACTATCTCAACTTTTTCCGCAAATCTTCCGAAAACACTCCACAAAAAACTGCTAAATCTGAAACAAATATTTAAAGCAAATAAATTCTCACGGAAACTTTTCAAGGAACATGAAAGGTTTTCGGCACAAAAACTCAAAAAAACAATAACCTTTATAAATAATTCCTACTTTTTAGCATATTGAAGAGAGAAGAACGAAGACATAAACTTTAGGCGTTTTTCTCCACTAAATACAGTGGATTTTAGGTGATGGTTTATTAAAGTCACTAATACAAAAATAAAGCCAATTTTGCCAACATTAAGGGAAAACAAGAGATATGTATCTTTTGATGTTACTTCAGAGACTGAAATTGACTACAAATCAACAAAAGAAGCTATAAATACCTCTTTTACTAATTATGTGGGCACTTTGGGTGTATCAAAAGCTGGAATAATATTTGTTGATAACTCCTATAATCCAAAAACAAGGTCAGGCATTATTAAGATTAACAATAAGTATGTTGACCATTTAAAGGCATCATTTGCATTAATCAACAAAATTAATAAACAACCAGTGATTGTCAAAAGCCTTAAATGTTCAGGCATGATAAATAAACTAAACGGTTAGAAGGTAAGATGGTTTGATGGAGTTAAGGGTAAAAGGTAAGAAGTAGGAGGTAAGAGGGAATAAATACGATGTTATCATCGTACCTCTTACCTCAAACCTCTTACTTCTTACTTTTATTGTTTTCATCTAACCTTCCTACCATCTTACCATCTAACCATTAAAAAGGTGATAAAAAATGCAGCCAATGACACATCAAATGATGGGATACGATCGAGCCATCACTATGTTCAGCCCAGACGGCAGATTGCTACAGGTTGAATATGCAAAAAAAACAGTAAAACAGGGTTCAACAGCATTAGGCATTGTATGTAAAGATGGTGTTGTACTAATCACAGATAAAAGGATAGTTGACTCATTAGTTGTTCCAGAATCTGTTGAAAAGGTTTTTGCTGTTGATGATCACATTGCAGCAACAGCGTCAGGCATTATAAGCGATGCCCGTATTTTGATTGAAAGAGCGCAGGTAAAAGCGCAGCAATACAAAGTAACATTTGACAGTCCAATAGATATTATTGCTATTGTAAAAGACATCTGCAACCTAAAGCAGATATGCACACAAAGCGGCGGTTTAAGGCCATTTGGTGTTTCAATCTTAGTTGCAGGCATTGACAATGGCGAGCCAAAGTTATTTGAAACAGATCCAACAGGAATATTTTTCCAGTATAATGCAACTGTAATAGGTGAAGGCGAGACAGAAATTGAAGAAATACTTCACAAAGAATACAATAAGGATATAACTATTGAGGATGCATTAAATCTTGGAGTCAGGGCTTTGAGCAAAGTTGTTGACCAGAATTTCAATGTTGAGAGATTGGATTGTGTTTACATAAAAACAAATGAGAAAAAATTTGTAAAAGTTTCAAAGGAAACATTATCCCAAATACTGAACGACGTCAAAAAGAAAAAACAGGGCAAGGAACAAAAATAAATAATATCTAGTTGTCAGTGGTCAGGTGTCAGAAACGAGTTCGTCGTATGTCGTTAGTCGTCTGTCGTCCGTTAAACGACAAACGACCTACGACTAACGACAAACGAGTAAATACGTTTCCTTTGACAACTAAACCTGACAACTGAATTAAAGATGTGATAAAAATGGTGAATGTCGATAAGGCAATTATTGCAAGGCTGAAAAAACAAGGCCATAATTTCGAAATACTTGTTGACTGCGACAATGCAATAGCTTTCAAAGAAGGAAGATCCATTGATATGAAGGATGTTTTGGCTGACACCAAAATATTTTCAGACTCAAAAAAAGGTTTTGTTGCCCAAGAATCTTCACTTAAATCGCTTTTTGGAACAAGTGACACTTTAGAGATTGCAAAAATAATCATCAAAGACGGCGAAATTCAATTAACAGCTGAGCACAGGGCAAAGCTAAAAGAGCAGAAAACAAAAAGAATATTGAATTACCTGCACAGAAACGGCGTTGATCCAAGAACAAATCTGCCTCATCCTTTGCAAAGGTTAGAGCTTGCATTTGAAGAAGCGAAAATAAGGATTGACGAGAACAAAAACGAGGAAAAGCAGATTGAGGAAATTATTAAGAAATTAAAGCCAATACTGCCGATTTATTTTGCAACCAAAGAAATTGGCGTTAAAATTCCTGCAAGCATTGCAGGCAATGCGCATTCAAAAGTGTTTAATGCAGCATCTGGCTTTGGTAAAATCCTGAAAAATGAATGGCTGACAGATGGTTCATGGATGTGTGTTGTTGAGATACCAGCAGGATTGCAGAATGATTTATTTGACAAGATAAATGGCGTAACTCATGGCAATGCTGAAATGAAAATATTAAAACAAAACAGCACAAGATAAACATGATAATAAGATAAATATGATATAATCAACAAATCTCGTATACACATATAAATTTTATTGAAATAACTTAATAAAAATGATTAAAACAATTAACAATCGATAAGATATAAACTAAAACAAAAAACAAGATAGAAAACAAAAAAACACAACAATAGAAAACAAAAAATCAAATTAACTGGGTGTAAAAAAATGGGAAAATTAATTATACAAGACAAAGCAGTTGTAGTTCCTGGCGAGACCTTGGCAGAAGGAATGGATTATCTTCCCGGCGCAGGAACTTATAGATTAGGCGATAAGATACTTGCTGAAAAATTAGGCCTCATTAATATTGATGGCCGTGCATTAAAATTAATTCCTTTATCAGGAAGATATGCTCCAAAAAGAAATGATGTAATCATCTGTAAGGTTATAGATGTTACATTCGGCGGCTGGAGATTTGAAACAAATTCAGCATACTCGGCAATGTTGTCTGTCAAAGACGCTACATCTGATTATATAGCAAGAGGGGCAGACTTAACATCTTATTTTGATATTGGTGATTATGTTGTTGCAAAAATCACAAATGTCACAAGCCAGAAATTAGTCGATTTGACAACAAAAGGAGTGGGGCTCAAAAGACTAAGAGGCGGCAGGATGATAAAAGTTAATTCTCAAAAAGTTCCAAGAATAATTGGAAAACAGGGCAGCATGGTAACAATGATTAAAAAAGCAACAAACTGTAATATTGTCGTCGGACAAAACGGCCTGATCTGGCTGTCCGGCGAGCCAAAAGACGAAGTAACTGCAGTTAGTGCTATAAGAATGATTGAAGCAAACAGCCATATTAAAGGCCTTACTGATAAGATTAAAGATTATTTAGGTTTCACAGGAGAAGTGGGTGAGCCTGAACATAAGGAATATGAACACAAAGAAAATGAGCACAAAGAATATGGGCATAAGGAATATGAATCTTCGCAGAATGATGATAATAATTAATAAATAAAGATAATTAATACTCAATAAAGAATGGTGAATAAATAGTTTACAGGTGAATAAAAATGGGTTATGCTAAAAGAACAAATAATCGTGGTTTTGACGAGTTGAGAAAGATTGAAGCAAAGACAGGAGTCATTAAAAATGCAGACGGCTCTGCTTATTTTAAAATCGGAAATACAGCAGCATATGCAGCAGTTTATGGCCCAAGGAATTTGTATCCTAAATTCCTCCAAAATCCAAGCACAGGCATCTTGAGATGCAGTTATAACATGATGCCTTTTTCTGGAACAGGTGAGCGTGTAAGGCCCGGGCAAAGCAGGCGTTCAAGGGAAATTTCATTAGTGACTGAAAAAGCATTACTGCCTGTTGTTGATTTAAAAGAGTTTCCTAACGCAGTTGTTGACGTGTTTATTGAGCTTATTGAGACAGATGCAGGCTCAAGATGCGCTGGTATCTGCGCAGCTTCAATGGCTTTGGCAGACGCTGGAATCAGCATGAAAGATTTGGTTGTTGCAATTTCTGTAGGCAAGGTAGACGACAAGATTGCAGTTGATTTGGATTATGACGAGGAAGCTTATGAAGGCGGCCCAGTTTCAGACATCCCTATCGCCATCATCCCTTCAACAGGTGAATTTTCACTGCTGCAGATGGATGGCGAAATATCTAAAGAGGATTTAATAAAAGCACTATCATTATGCAAGAAGGTTGTTCCTAAGCTTTATGAAATACAGAAAAAAGCATTGTCAGAAAAGTATACTAAAAGTGATTAATTTTCGTCCAAATTAATCACTTTTGTATATACAAAAGTGCAAAATAATCAAACATTATTTTACACTTTTAGTATACAAACAGGTTGGCTCTTCTGGCGCAAAAGGAAATGAAGAATAATTCGAATGATAATAAGATATGATAATAATATGATAGTAATACTAACGAAAAATAATTTAACGGGTGGAAAATATGGCAGATGATTTAAAATCACATTTGATAAGCTCATTTGAGAAGAATGTAAGATTTGACAACAGGGGCCTTTTGGATTTCAGAAATGTTGTTATTGAATACAGCGTTTCAAAGAACGCAGAAGGCTCAGCGAGAGTAAAAGTTGGCGATACAGAAGTTGTTGTCGGTGTAAAGCTAATGATAGACAAGCCGTTTCCAGATACTCCTGATGAAGGCGTTATCATGGTAAATACAGAGTTCCTGCCTATGGCAAATCCTGATTTTGAATCTGGCCCTCCGGGCATAGAAGCTATTGAACAGGCAAGAGTTGTTGACAGAGGCATAAGAGAAAGCAAGATGATAGACCTGAAAAAGCTGTGCATCAAGAAAGGGGAGAAAGTATGGATTGTCTCTATTGATGTATGCACATTGAATGACGACGGGAATTTGCTTGATGCATCTGCATTGGGCGCAATGGCTGCATTAAAATCAGCAAGGTTCCCTGAATATGAGAATGACGAGATAAACTATAAAACCCATACAGCCGCAAAACTTCCTATGAAAAAACAGCCAGTTGCAGTGACTGTTTACAAAATAGGAAAGCATTTCTTTGTTGATCCTTCAAAAGAGGAAGAGCAGAACATAGATGCTCGCCTTACAATAACAACAACTGAAGACAATACTATCTGCGCATTGCAGAAAGGCGGAGACTGCCCTTTGACATTGGATGATATTACCAAGATGCTTGACATTGCAACAAAGATTTCAAAAGAGCTGAGAAGTAAATTGTAAATTGAAATAATCATGGAAAGGTCTACACAAAAATAATAAACTCATATACACAAGTAATTAAAAACAAATAAGTTAACAAATGATTTGACGGTGAAATTATGGCACATGGTAAAGAAGAAAACATTAAAAAATTTAATTATACAAAGTATGAAAAGGCAAGAATAATTGGCGCAAGGGCACTGCAGCTTTCAATGGGGGCGCCTTTTTTGGTGGCTCTTAACAATGAAGATTTGGAAAAATTAAGATTTAATCCTTTGGAAATTGCAAAGAAAGAATTTGAAGCAGGTGTTCTGCAGATTACTGTAAGAAGATCACAGCCGCGCTTTGATGAAGCAAAGGAAAAGAAAGCTGAATAAATTTTTTATACATCCATCTTCTACCTTTTTTTCATATCTTTTTTATTCTTCCCTTCCAATTTCTTAAGATTTTTTTCTTCTGCTCACAATCCGTTTGTGGAACACAATCCACCGTTACATGAATAAAAAGGTAAGAAGTTAGGGGTATAAGGTAAGAGGGAATGACTACGATATTATCATCGTACCTCTTACCTTATACTTCTTACCTTTTACTTTTATTCGTGAACGTGTTGGACATACCAAGAACAACTAAAAACAAATACAAAGAAACAAAATAAGTAATATAAATCTAAACTAAAAAACAATAATTATAAAAAATTAAAACATCTTACTTCTTCTGCCAGTTGTAATGCTTCATTCTGGCAGACTTCCCATAACCACAAGAACTGCATATCTTCCTTTTCTTATGGTATGTAATATCTCCGCATCTTCTGCATCTTATGTGCGTTTTTCCTCTGGATTTTTTACCTTGTGAATATGTTCCTTTAGTCATTGTATCCTCGTCTTATAATTTATCCCTACTTTATAATTTAATGGGCATTATTATCTAATAAGCTATATTAACTGTGATTCACTTGTTCTGGTTGAAGTTTTTTTTATTTTATTAAGCCTTATTCGGCTTTTATTCCTATTCTGTTTTTATTCAGACGGCGAAATTAAGATAATTGTGTCTCCTCTGAGAAATACAACACCTAATTTTCTCTTGACTTCTCCATCCTGCCTTTCCTCTGCGTCTGTTAAAACAACGTTAATGTGAATGTCAAATGCATTTAATGATCCAATTAACTGTTTACCATTCTTAAGCTCTATCATTACTCTTTTGTTTCTTGCCTTGTTTAATGCGTCTAATGGTCTAGATTGCTCCATTTTAAATTCCTCCAATTAAATAATTAAATAATTAAATAATTAAATAATATAGACGTGTATAAATGAGTTATTTATAAAGTTTATTGTTAGTTTCTGTTTTTGTTGGAGAAAAAACAATAAAATGTGCGTCTGCCTTAAGAGAATGTTTATTCTCCTTTTCATTGTCTTCTCTCCAAAATATTTATTAACCACTTATGACAAGAAGGTAAATATGTTTGGTTTATTCGGCTCAAAAGGGGTAACTCATCTCAGAAGTGTGCATACTGATTATGAATTAATCAATCAGATTTATCATAAACTAAAAGATCTCAATGAAAGCGAAATTAGAGCCAGAATTTGTATAAGAAATAATAATATCTCTGGAATATTGAATGAGCTGCACAGGCAGCATAGTATTCTTGCCTCAATTGATGATATGACTAAAATCAAAGTTTTAAGGATGGGCGATTTAAACAAATTACAAACAGAAAATATAAAAAAAAGAATCAGCCAACTGGAAAGTGATATAAATATATACACACGAGAGCATAAAAGGCATCTTTCCACAATCAAAGACAAAGAGGACAAACACCATATTGAATATATAATAAGGCATTATGAAGAGAAAATAAGAAAGAATCAGGCAGAAATACATCATTATAGAAAACTTCTTGAAGAAACAAATAATTTGCGGCAAAGAATGAGAAAAGAATGCAAGAAAGATTTAGAGGATACACAGAGATTATTGTATAATGTGTGAAAGACAGTTGTCAGGTTTCACCTGGTCAGTTGTCAGAGGGCACTATAATTATTTGTTCGTTGTTATTAAGGCAAAAACTTATTGATGGCGACTAACGAAAAACAATTAACGTATTTGTTTAGCTTGTTAATGTTTTTAATATATACTAAACGTGATTAATTTTCGTACAAGTTAATCACGTTTGTATATACAAAAGTGTAAAATAATGTTCGATTATTTTGCACTTTTAGTATATTTTTCTTCCGCCCAGAATCTTGTTTACCGCTCACAACTCGTACTAGGGACGAAGTCCACC
>JACQSP010000008.1 GCA_016205905.1 Candidatus Woesearchaeota archaeon | reverse complement strand
GAGTTGTGTTTAATTGTGATTTATATATATTAACGTTTAATTCTGATTTCATTATTATGTTTAGTTTCATTATTATTAGTGGGCTGTTCAAATAAAGACAAACCGCCTGCAAATAATAATAATAATAATAATAATAATGCTGAAAATATGAAAGAAATAATCTGGCACGGCCATGCAACTATTCAGTTAAATTCTCAGGAGAAGAATGTTGTGATTTATATAGACCCTTATAATTTAAGTGATAAAAATAATAATTTAGATAATAACAAGCTTAACAATAATTTTGATAATAATCTTGACAAGGCAGATATAATATTAATAACACATGCGCATTATGACCATTGCAGTTTAGCTGATGCGATAAAAGTTTCTAAGCCTACGACAATCATACTTTCAACCGCTGATTGTTTAAAAAATCTTGAAAAGCTTGATGTAAATAAAAAGGTGATTGTTGAGCCAAATAAAAAATATGATGTCAATGGAATTATTGTTGAAACAATTCCTGCATATAATATAAACACCAAATTCCATCCAAAAGAAAAAAAATGGGTAGGATATGTAATAACCATTAATAACAAAAAATATTATCATGCCGGTGATACAGACGAGATACCAGAAATGAGTGCATTCAAAGAAACAACATTAAGCAATATTGATGTTGCATTCCTGCCTATTGGGGGCACATATACAATGAACGCAGAAGAAGCTGTAAAAGCAGCAAATGCATTCAATCCAAAAAAAGTTATTCCTATACATTACGGCAATGTTGTTGGAACAAAAGAGGACGCAGAATTGTTTAAGGAAAAATGTAATTGCGACGTAGAAATTCTAGAGGAGAATTAAGGTAATCTATACTTTACATTGAAGACAACCAATTTAGTTTTTTTTAGTTCCTGGGCGAAGCCACCCGTCTCATGATGATATTTTAATTTAAGTTTTATTTTACTTTTTTATTAGATAGCTATTAAAAAAACTTAAAAAACTTTTCATGAGACGTGGGACTTCGTCCTACAAACGGGTTGTGAGCGGAAAAAAGCTGCTAAGAAGTAAGAAATCAACTAAATTGATATGCCTTATCTTATTGCATTATACATCTTAACTACTAACGCTTCAACTGGCCTTGCAAATGCTCTTATGAGAAAAGGATCTGTGTGAGGATGTAAAGGTGTACTAATATATATTGTGCAGACACCCGCTTGATTTCCGCCGGTAATATCTGTAAATGCCCTGTCTCCTACCATTGCAACTTTTTTCGGATCTGAAATACTTAATTCTCTCATTGCATATTCAATCAATCTAGTATCTGGTTTTTTTATAGTGGAATACTTATGATTAATAAGTTCCATATATACATCTCTTAATTGTTTCTGTTTTTCTGATGCAAGGTCATAATCTGAGTCCAAACCGCTTCTGTCTGTAGAAGAGTAATTGCTTTTTTGTTTCATTACAATATGGTCTTTATGTTGATACAATCTTCTCTCAATGATTCCAGTATTAGACTCATACATTCTCAAGACAGGAATCTCAGGAAAAATATATCCTAATTCACGAAATCTATTTTCTCCTGAATTTGAGAGTATTGCATGTTTCAATCCTTTTTCTGCATCCAATGCTTTTTTAGCATTCAATCGTTTTGCATAGGTTAATTTGCCAAATACTGCCTTTATGCTGTCATCAACACATTGTCCGTGATATCTCATTAAAGTGCCGTCAACATCCCAAATAATAGCTTCAATTCCGTTTGCGTTAAAAAAGTCTATCGCAAGGCTATTAACAGATAAAACAGAATAATCAGGCAAAACATTTTCAGGTTTTAAATTAGTAAATAGATTTCCAACAAAATGAACAGATGTGTTAAGATAATCAAATTTTTCTGCAAGATTCATTGTAGAATGAGGGAAAGTGTTTCTATTTTTAAATCTTATTTTATTAATAGATTATTTACTAATAAACGATTTACTAATAAATTTAGTGGCTTAACTCTTTTTTATGATTGTATCCAACGGCAGATAAACATGCTTGTAGCTCTTTAAAGATTTCACATAATTGTAATCCCTGATTTTCCCGTAAAATTTCTGTTTAAGGTCGTCAATAACCTTAAGAAAATCATTAAAATTAGCAGGCTCAATGTTAAACTCAAAATCAATATTATCACTTATTGACTCGACAACAGATATTATGTTTGGATGCCTGTGGCAGTATTCAATTAAACTAGGGATAATTGTTGTATCTTCTAATTCTAAATTAACTTTATAAAATTCATAGCCTAATTTACTAAAATTAATGTTTACTCTGTATCCAAGGATTATTTTCTTTTTAATTAGCTGCTTTATTCTGTAAATAATGGCCATGCTGCCCAATCCTGTAGAAGCTGCAATCTTTTCAATTGGCATTCTTGCATTTTCTGTCAGCATTTTAAGGATAATTAAATCTGTCTCATCTATCTGTTCAGGGGTTGAACAGCCCTTTTTCCAGGAAAGATGTGAAATATCTTCTGTTTCACCAATCAAATATGCTTTTCTGAAAGAAATATCTCTTGTAATAATGTTGGAGCTGTATTCTTTTATCAAACTTCTAAATCTTCCCAGGATTTTTGACCAGTGATCTGAGAATTCATAAATATCTTTGACAAAAAAACTGGCAATAACATCCCATTTTCCAGAAGCCCTCGAAATCCTGCTTGTTTTCTGATCATTGATTAAAAAATTAATCAATTCATCCTCTTTTTTCTGGTCTGTTTCATAAAAATCAAAATACACCCTAACAAGCAGGTAGCCTAATTTAGAATAGTCAAATGTTGTTGTATACCCTTCAATTATTCCTTCATCTTCCATTCGTTTAATGCGATAATTGACAATGTTCTTGCTAAGCCGTGTGGCTTTTGCTATGGCTGTGTTACTCTGTCTGGAGTTTAGGTCTAATTCTTTCAGTATCTTTTTATCATTTAAATCAAGTTTTATCTTGTCTTCGCAAATATGTGTGATATGCATATAAATATATTTATTGTACTTATTTATAAATATTTCTAGAATTTTTAATTATTTATTAATAATTACCATGTATTTTCTTATTTTGAATGAAAAATCAAACAGATGGTGTGTAATACAAATAGTAAAAATAAATCATAAAACATTCTTCATTATTTTCGCGTAATTTATCTCTCCAACTCTCCCAATTACTGTCCTTACATCTCCTGAAAGATATTCATGTTCAATCTGCTGCCTTATTTGTAATCTATCTGCATATTGCTGTTCGACTGCATTAAGATTTCTTCTTCCATTTATAGCTTTACGGTTACATGCTAACTTGTAGAGATAGCTACCAATAAAAAACGGAAGTGGCGAAGCTATAAGTGTAATCAAAGAGGTGAAACCTATGTTCATACTAACAGAATTTGCCGTGAACCCCAAAAAAAGATAGCCTAAAGCATTTCCTAACGCACTTGCAGCAATTGGGGTTAATGTTGCATAAACCCCTGCTAAATTGATATTCTGGTTTACATTTTCATAATTTGTAATCATCTCTTCTAATTTACTTATTTTTCTTTCAGCTTTTTCAAAGTCTTTTTTTGAAATACCTGCTAATGTATAAACTTCTTCTATGAAACGATGATGAAAGATATCTTCTACACCATTGTCAACAGCTTGCTCTAAATAAGAATAATATCGTCTTAATGCTGAATCAGTTATAGGTGTTGATGGCACATTAATATTTGGAGCAGTTAACAAACCTGTAAGTGTATGAGATACTGGTGAATATGAAGGTGACTGTTGTTGAGAGGATACTATTTGACGTGGAGATGCTGGTTGGAGAACTGAACTTGAAGATGTAGATGAATATGCTGGTGATTGTTGTGGAGAAGATGCTGGTTGGTGTGGAGATGCTGATTGGAGAACTGGACTTGGAGATACAACAACTTGTGGACCAGAAGCATTAGGTTGTGGAGCTCCTAAATAAGGAGAACTACCATGTTGCGATCCTTTTGGTCGGGCACTTAATCTTCTATCTTCTTCTATTGCTTCATAAAAAGAGCTACCCATTTTTATCACCTTAAATAATATACTAAATGGAATTAGTTTTCGAACAAACTAATTCCATTTGTATATACAAAAGTCCTTGTTTCTTGTTCGGAAGCTAAAGGACTTTTAGTATATTTATCCGCCACTTATACCCTTTATTCCCTTGCCTACAACATATCCAAAAGCATGTACCAAAGCAAGTATCGCAGGAACTCCAATAAACCTTAAAGATAGTGAATCTTCATAATCTCTACTGTTTTGAACAGGAGTATAACTTCTTGACAAATAATAACCTCTGTCTGTTGGAACTTTTAACATTAAAGGAGCAGCGGTGGCAACAGCACCTGCCTCCATCAAGCCAAAACTGTCAGGCATCATATCCATGCCTGTAATACCTTTGTATATACCTGCACCAAAATGATAAAGCGGAGCATATACAACAGAAGCAACAATAGCAAAACCACAGATATCATCTACAAGATCATAACATTTCCTTTTCATTTCGTTAGTGATAATATCAGTTAATTCTGGTTTTTCTTTTTGATCTGTACTCATAATCCCACCTTGTTTAATCTTTTTGTTCAGCCTTAAAAATTAATAATCCTAATTGAATAATTCTAATTAATTCCTCTCTGACAACACATAGTGTATAGAAAGAGGATTATTAAAGTTTCTATCACTTTTTAAGTCAAAGTAAGAAGAGTTTATGATAGATAATGTATGAAAGAGACGTTTTTAGTATTTTTTATTATATTATATAGTATATTTTCTTATTCTGAATGAAAATTAAATAGTAAATTATATATACTAAGTATTACTATATAATAATAACAAATAATAGAGGAAAAAGGAAGATAAGAATAGAAAGCACGGGAAAAAGAGCAAAGGCAAAGGTGGTCAAAATGGAAGGACAAGCAGGAATGTCATGTATGCGATATGAACAGCTAAAAGATAAAGAATATGGACAAGGCATAGGACTGTTTGTGCTAGCTGTAGCCATAATCTTGATATTGTTTTTTGTATAATTAAAGCGAAGGATCTTAAAGCAAAAAGGGGTTTAAAATGAAAATAAAAACATGTCTTGGATTAGAAAAAGAAATGATCACAGACTCAGAGATTTTAGATTTAATAACAAAGGCAAAGATGAACCAACAGGATGTTGTAGAGATAAAAGGCATCAAAATCAAGTTAAACAAAGATCAATGTTTTGAGTGCGGAATTTTGGATTGATAATAAATAATATAAAGAGTAGTGTATTACTAGGAATAAATAAAATAGGAGTGATGTACTATGACAGGAGAAAGATTGACTTTAGCGGGTGTTTTTTTAGTAATAGCAGCAATGGCAGGTATAAGAGCTGAGAGTGATAGGTATATTAGTAATCAGCCAGAACAAAAAGAAGAACATCAAGTTGAACCGCTAGAACAAAGTGAGGAACACAAAGTTGAACTACCAAAACAGAATGATGAACATCAAGTTGAACTGACAAAACAAAATATTCGAAAATATAAATTAGCTGGGCAAATCGCCGAATTTCCAAGATATTCTCACAAAGGAGAAATGTGTCTAGCTGCTGCGGACTTTGATGGGGATGGGGATATTGATTTAGCCGTTATGAGAACTCTTGACAAACGTGGCAAAGTTTTTCTTTATAAAAATGATGGTCAAGGAAATTATATATTAGATAGACAAATCACAGACCGTTTAAGATATTATTTTAAAAGAGCAAACGATATAGCTGCTGCGGATTTTGATAAAGATGGTAATATTGATTTAGCAATTTTGGCTAATTATAATGATAGTTATAATGGTAGCGAAGTTCATTTATACAAAAATGACGGACAAGGAAATTATATCTCATCTGAACTAATTGCAAAAGTTCCAATGTACAACTATTATGAAAAAGGAGTTGGTTTAGCAGCTGCGGATTTTGATGGGGATAATGATATTGACTTAGTAACTGTTATGAGAGATACTCCTAACATTGGCAAAGTTCTTCTCTTCGAAAATGAAGGCGAAGGAAACTATGTTTTAGCTGGACAAATTGGAGAAGTTATAATATCTAGTAATAGTACGGGTGGAGTTGGTTTAGCTGCTGCGGATTTTGATAATGATGGTGATATTGATTTAGCAGTTATGGAAACTAGTCGCAATAAACATAAAGTTTTCCTCTACACAAATGAAGGAATAGAGACTCTTGTAAAAACACAATAATGAAACTGGTAAAAATGGAAAAAATATTAATTATCGAAGATAATGCTGAAGAAGCAGCTTGTGCTCAGTCTGAATTAGAAAAAGCTGGATTTAAAGATGTTAAAACAGTTACAAATTTATCAGATGGTTTGGATGCAATGCCACAATACGGCGCTGTTTTATCTGATTTATTCTTTCCAGCTGGAAATACACAAACAGAACAATATTCTCAAAGATTTTTACCTTTTTATGAACAATTCAAGCAAATAAGGTTTCCAAAAATCGGTAAAGAGGATTCTGTTTTAGGGGCGATAGAAGTCTGCGCAGAAACTTTCGGCATGACACCCCAAGAATATGTAGATAATGTCTTGGCTAAACTAAACACACCTGAAATTGTGTTGAAGAAAGCAAGAGATGTTTTAGCAGGTGTTGAAGATTCAGAAAGGTATGAAAAATTCTTAAAAATAGAAGAAGGAATTAGAGATGGAACGAATTTACCGTTAGGAATAATTGCCTGTGAAAGAGCTGCTGAATTAGGAATGCCTGCAGTTATTGTCACATCAACATATCATCATAGCGATGCTTTTGAACCAGTTAGAGACTTAATTAAGGTTTCTTATCGCGATATATTAGTAGATGAAAAAAAGGATTGGAAAGGCGGCATAGAATTGCTGTTGAGATAAGATGTTTGTGGTCTGTTATAATAAAGAAAGTTATAAGCGAAACAATAATTGTTTTTGTTTAGTTCCTGGGCGAAGCCACCCGTCTCATGATTATTTGTTAGTTTATTTCTTTTGTATTTACAAATGTGATCTCTTCGTAAAAACTTTAAAAAAAATAATCATGTGACGTGGGACTGCGTCCCACAAACGTGCTGTGAGCGAGAAAAAGGATTGTGAACGAGAAATAATAATTAAAGCAGAAAACCTGACGAGAAAAAAGATTAAGAAACTTAACATCAGTAACATCAGCTAAACAAATATAGTTTGAGATAAAAAACATTCTTACCCAAACAAACTCTTCAGAACAATTGTGCCATAACTGCCTTTGTTAAGAAAGAATGACAGTTTATATTCTTTAATTTCCGGCTTTTGTTCAGAAAATATTTTTTTAAAATTTTTCAAAGTTTTTAATAGTTTAGTTTTAAATGTTTTTTTCTCTGTTTCCATCTCTTCAATTTTCAGATTTTCAATATCAACCAGCAGATTTCTGTCTTCGCCGACACAGCTTATCTCAGGCATCTCCCTTATAACAAAATCACTGAAACTAATGCCTTCGCTGACTAACAGCGCATTTAGAATATCGCGGATAACTTCATTATCTGTCTCGACGCCAAAACCAATTAAAGGAATTTTATGGTTTTGGACAGTGTTCATCTCTTCAGGAATAAACAATTCTCCAAGTGCATATTCAATCTCGAAATATTTATCGCTTCCTTTAATGAACTCGTGTTTAATGAACTCTTTTACAGTCTCATTCCACAAGTAGCTTTGATATGCGTGAAGATACAGTAAAAGAACACGCTTATTTATGGTTCTTAATGCTCCAACATAATTATTTGCCTCAACAACAAGCTTAAGCGTTTTGCAAACATCATTAAATTTTCTTTGAAGAAGTAATTTACCTATAATATGATTGTCATTATTAACTCCAAACCGCTGATCATCAAAATAATTTATTGTTTTAACCATTTCTCTTGGAGAATTATCGCTCTCGACAATGATTTCAAACTCATTGCCTTTAAGACATCCAAGGTTAATCCTTTCATTTCCCTGCCCAAGATATTTCAGCTCGATATTATCCAGAAACAATCCTTTTTTTGGGCCTTTTTTTATAGAAATAAGCTGCTCAGTCAATGCATTCTTGTCTTTTGTGCCTGCAAAATTAATGAATTTAGGATAAATATTCCAATGATTAGCTATTCTTGTAATAGCATCAATTGTATTGCAGTTCTTCTTAATGAGTTTATAATAAGAATATTCTCCGAAAGCCGATGCCCCTTCCTGAACATTGTCTTTGTCAATATCTTGATTAGGTTCATTGTATTTATTCGTTTCATTGTATTTATCAATTTCATTGTATTTATTCGTTTCATTAGATCTATTGATTTCATTGCTATAAAGATTATGAGAAATATTCTTAGGAATAGGGTTAGAAATAAATTTAAGCGTATCTTCGTCACTAACTTCCCGTACAATGAAATCCTCTGGTGTTTGTTTGAATTTGAACATAATAGGCTGGAAAGTTTTATATATTATTATAATTTTTGGTTTTGTAGAATATATGATTAGTGATTATGTGTATTTAAAGGAGGAGTTCAACATGGAAGATTTAATTATCATCGGTGGAGGACCAGCAGGTTATACCGCAGCAATTTACGCAGCAAGAGCGCATTTAAATCCGTTAGTTTTTGAAGGCTCACAATACGGCGGACAATTGATGTTTACAACAGAAGTAGAGAATTTTCCCGGGTTTCCTAAAGGAATAATGGGTCCTGAACTAATGAGTAATATGCGGGAACAGGCAGAAAGATTCGGCGCAAAATTAATCAGCGAGGATATTACAAAAGTAGAGCTACAAAGTTTACAAGGACACCAAAAAGATAAAGGAAAAATAATTGTTTTTGTCGGAAAAAAGAAGTATGAAACAAAAGCATTGATAATAGCAACAGGTGCGGGATATAAAAAGCTAGGATTAGAAAACGAAAAAAGACTGTCTGGCAAGGGCGTTAGTTATTGCGCAACCTGTGACGGCTATTTTTTTAAAGGCAAAGATATTGTTATTGTTGGCGGCGGAGACGCTGCAATGGAAGAAGCTGATTTTCTGACAAAATTTGCTAATTCTGTAAAAGTTATTCATAGAAGAGATGCTTTGGCAGCCTCAAAATTCATGCAGGACAGAGCTTTTGCAAACAAAAAGATTAGTTTTGTATGGAACAGCGAGGTAGTTGATATTCTCGGAAAAGACAGAGTGGAAAGTGTGAAAATTAAGAACAATAAAACCAATCAGGTTTCAGATCTAACCTGCCAAGGCATATTCGTTGCTATTGGCCATACACCTAACACACAATTATTTGAAAATCAGCTTAAGATGGAGAAAGGATATATTATAACAGAAGCAAACACAACAAAAACAAGTGTGAAAGGAGTATTTGCAGCAGGCGATGTCCAAGACTGGAAATACAGGCAGGCAATAACATCTGCAGGAACAGGATGTATGGCAGCGATAGATGTGGAAAGGTATTTGGCTGAGATGAAGCATTAGGAAAGTAAGAAATAAGTTTTGATTGATGTGAAAGAATTTGGGGGTTATTATATTTAAAATCATAACATTTATATATAGGTCTATCCATATTAGGTATAAGATTATATAAATTAGGTATAAAAAATGTCACATGCGATACAAGTTACAAAAAGAGAAAATATAACACATTCGCCCACTTTGAATACTGTTTTAATGGTAGAAGAAACTTTAAAGAGCGGAGAATTGTTTACTTTGGCAGAATTAAAAAGAAAGTTGCCTAAACAAGTGATGCACCAGACCTTAACCAGAATACTTGACTATTTACAGATTAGTGGAAAAATAATAATAGGGACGAAAGGAATTCTTTGGATATATGCAGAAAGAAAGGAGTTAAACGACTTAATAAAAAGAGGAACAGAATTATGAACAAGCCAAGCAGAGTTGTTCTTTTGGAAGAAGCTGATTCAGAATTTAAACGACTCAATGACTTAGTGGGTCAGCAAATCAAAGAAGGCAAAGAGAATACAGAAGAGATGTAGCTATTAAGATCAATAAAGCAAAAAATAGATTTTGTAAAATCCAACCCATTTTATGGTGATAATGTTCCGAAAGAGCTTATACCTAAGGAGTATATAATAAAGTATAATGCTAAAAACTTATGGAGAGTTGAGCTTACAAATTATTGGAGAATGCTCTACACCATAAAGGGTGATCAAGTAGAGATTGTTTGTTTTGTTCTTGATATAATTGACCATGATAGGTATAATAAGAAGTTTGGTTATAAGAAAAAATAAGTATTATTTATATAACGCAACAAAATTATTTACACTACCAATAATCATCACTTCAAATCAACCAAAATCTTATTTATCACTTCTTCCTGCCACCCAGACTTAATTAGGGTTGCCTTAATCTTGTCTTGTGCAACACCTTTGTGAATATAATATCCTATATATCTTCTTAATTGCTCTTCATACTGGGCAGGAAGGACATGATGCTGCATTTCATCAAAAATATAGTCAATAATTTCCTTTTTCCAGCCGACATTTTCAAGCATACTGGTTATTTTCTGTCGGTCTATTCCTCTGCCTAGTTGAGTTTTAATGTACTTTTTCATTGAATCAATTTCATCTAAAGGTATTCCTTTTAATCTATCTGGTATTTCTTTTCCTATTCCCTCTTTTTCTTTCTGTACCTGTACTGCGCTCTGTGTTGCGCTTATAGTATATCCCTTATGTTTAGGTTTATGTATCCATAACACCATTCCAACAATCAACCCAACTATTGCAATTAATACAATCACAGGAATCCTGTATTTTTCAAATGCAGATGGCTCTGTAACTATTGGCGCTCCGCCTGTTTTGCCAAAAGGCTGCGTGATTGTTCCTTTGCCTTCTTCTGTTACTAAACATTTATTTGCGCAAACACCGCCGCAGTCAACACCATTTTCATTAGAATCTTGTTTTTTATTGTTACAACTTGCGCATTCTTCTTTGTATTGTTTAAACTCTCCTTTTATATTATATGCTTGACATTTATAAGTTCTATAACCATCTACACATTTCTGTTTATTCAATTGAGTTTTACAGAAGCCATCATTAAACAATCCCTTTGATTTGGGAATATTTAGAGGAATACCGGACATACTGCCACCGCCACCGCCGCCATGAGCAACTGCGTCATCTTTTTTACTACCCTTGTCACCATCATCTCCACCTTCATTTTTCTTGCTGCCTTCACCTTTTTTAACTTCTTCATCAGTTGTTGTTTTAGTAACACAATTATTAATATCTGCATTATCAACATAAACTTTTACAGGCTCTGTGCATATTGCGGTTGTTTCAAAGCACTGGCCATCTGCTAAAATATATTCAGGTTCTGAAGATTCATCTTTTGTTGTGCAATCTTTTTGCGCTTCCCATAGTTTACAAAAAGAATAATCAGCACTATCAACTTTTAGTTGTAAAGGATTTAAACAAAGAGTTGTAGTGCTAAAACAAGTGTCTTCAACTAAGTTATATGTTGTTTTTTGTTCTTTTATTGGCAAAGGACAAGCTTTCGCAGGACATTCTGTAGCATCTATTTTTATTTTAACTTCTGGCATTGTTTCAAGAGTAGTTGCTAAGAAACATTGGCCATCTGCCTCAATTAAAAATGGTTCTTGTGCTCCTTGTTCTGGAACAGGCAAAGGCTTGCATACATCAGGAACATCTACCTTTAAGATAGGATTGCCATTAGCATCATTTCCAGTGTATTGGGTAGAGAAACACAAATCTGGCTGCAAGATATCAGGGTAAATTATTTCAACATTTCCTATTTCTAAACCTTCACTAACAGACTCACATGCTGTAACTTTTAGTAATGGATTACTTTGTGCATCAATTTCAGCAAAGGTAACGAAGAAACATCCATCATCAGCCACTTGTTTTGTTGTTTCTCCTACTTTCAAACCATTTGTTTGGCCACCTGTGTTAACATCACCAATAAATTTAGTGATTTCTAACTTAGGGGTGCTGTCTGCATTAACACCTAAAAAAGTTACTGCAAAATCAAAAACATTATCACTATTAATATCAACAGCCTTAGTTTCGCCCTGTTTAAGAGCAAGAACATTAGGTAAAACCATTAGTAACAATAAAATTGAAAAAATAAAAAAACGTTTCATTTTAAATTAGTATTAACCTAATATACACCCACTAAGATCATATTTACAAGTAGATGTGCATGATGAAACAGTGCCACCTTTATAACCAGCATCAATACATATTTGAGTTTGTGATTTTGTTGAATCAACAAACTGATTTCCATCACATGTCTCACCCAAATCTAAAATATTATTGCCGCAGTCAACTGGTATACACCCACTAAGATCATATTTACAAGTAGATGTGCATGATGAAACAGTGCCACCTTTATAACCAGCATCAATACATATTTGAGTTTGTGGTTTTGTTGGATCAACAAACTGATTTCCATCACATGTCTCACCCAAATCTAAAATATTATTGCCGCAGTCAACTGGTATACACCCACTAAGATCATATTTACAAGTAGACGTGCACAATGAAACAGTGCCACCTGTATATCCCGCATCAATACATATTTGATTTTGTGTTTTTGCTGTATCAAATTTGTTCCCATCACATTCCTCGCCAGAATTTAGAATACCATTATTACATTTTGCAGTTGGTACCGCTATAATTTCACATAATGTTCCAGCCGTATTACAAATTCCTTGTTTTTGTTCTTGAAGATTATAACATTGTTTAGTTGCCAAACAACCAGTAAATTTATTATTATTTTCATTTGATTCTGTTAAAGGTACAACAGTTGTATCAGTTGATTTGTCAACCTCTGCAACCCATGTGAAACCGTCGAAAGCATCAATGATGAGTTCTACCGCTTGGTTTATATTAACCGTCTCACCAGAAGAAAGTAATTTAACATAAGGTTCTGCCATTAGATACGTTTGACCATCAAACCAATATTCTAAGTATAGATAAGTAGGTTGTGAAATACCCCCTTTGTTCGTGATAGAAAAAATAAGTGTATACGTTCCATCAGCATTAAGAATAGCTTGTACATGAGTAATAGTCAAATCAGGTAAGTCCGTTTTTCCACCATTTACTGGCTGTGTTTCTACTTTCTTTGTAATACCAACATTACTAAGAACACCATTAACAACATCACCGATAGTTAATAAATATTCATTACCATTATACTTGAATGTTTCTTCTTTTTGTCCTAGTGGAAAAGTTATCGTCGCAGGCAAAGTTCCTTCTGCTGCCCCTGCATACTCCACTGCTTTACCCGCAAGTTGTTTCCCTGTGTACTTCAATACTAAAGTGAACAGCAGAACAATCACTATAACTGCTCCTATTACATATAATACATTCTTATGATTAAGTTTTTTAGAACTAACTTTACTCTTTTTCGCCATTTTTACACCTCTTAATATATATTTTTTTTACTTAAAAATAATGTTTATTTATCTTTTGTATAAATTTATTTATAAATGTTACGGAAATAAATCTTAAATTGTTCAATTTGATAATTAGTTTACACTTCTTTAACTTCTTTCCTAAAGATAGTTCAGTTTGGGGAAACTAATGTATTGTCCACTTTTTATTATATGTTTTAATTAGGACATATGCCACAACTCAACACACATTTAATAACTTCCTTTCCTAACATAATAAACAACAAACAAAAGAATTATCATAATCAATCCAAAGAACACTAAAACAGCCATGAGCACGTTTCCTAAGCTAATCTTCTTTTCGAGAAACGGCTCTGGTGTTTCCTGTACTGGCCCTAAATTCTGTTCTAATTGCTCTAATTCAGTTAGGTTATCTTCTTCAGCTTCCTTATCATCTTTAATTGTTAATTCAGCAGTTTTCTTCTCACTATTTGTTGTTTCTGTTGCTGTTTTAGTTTCAGTTTTAATGTCAGTTTTTGTTGCTGTTTTAGTTTCAGTTTTTTCAGGTTCAATACTTTCTTCGCTCATACCAGCACATTTAGATATATAAACATTAGACTTATCCAGCTCAACATCAAATAATGTTGCCACAAAACACTGCCAGTTGCTGAAATAGGTTTGTGACTCGCCAACATTTAATGATTTTGCAAAATCAGGAATGTGTTTGCTTATAATAATATCTGCTGTTCCGTCGGGATTTACATTGGCAGCTGTCAGCGCAAATTGCTCGTCATTAAATTCAAAGAATTCTGTCTCGCCTTCTTTTAACGCAATGGTAAACAGAGAAGAAAGAATTAATCCAATTAGTAATAATATCATTAAACAAATAAAATGTAACCCACAAAATTGTTTAGCTTTTACCATTTTTAATTATTCACTATAAACATCATCATCAACATTATTGGTTTCATCTGATTCCTTGATGATATTTGAAGGATCAACATAAACAACAAATGGTATCTTGTTGTCTTTGTAATAATAAGTTACGTCGAACTTAACAGATAATTCAACAACAATAGATTCATCCTGATCAATGCCTTCAATAGGTTTATAGGCTGATTTCCACACATCTCCATTCTTGTCGAGAACATCAACTCTTACAGGAAAAGTATCATAAACATCTTTTTTGCCTTTATTTTTTATTGTAAACTCAAAATAAACATACGGCTCTTCGACTTTAACAACTTCCATGTGGTCTATAAATATGTCTGCCATACCTTCTTCCTCTTTTGTTTCCATCAAGGCAATCTCATATTTAATCTTCTCGTTGGCTGCATCAAGCTCCTTTACTCTGAATTTGTACAATACATCCTTATAACTAAATCCGTAAAAAGTGTCTTTTTTCGCTTTGATAAGGCATGGCAGTTTTTCACAGCCAGTATAGCTGAACGCTTTGCCGACAAGAGCTTGCCCTGTTCCATCAAGAGTCTGCTCTGCTCCAAGTTCTGAGGTTTTCTCAAACCAGTTCATATTAAATAGCAAGATTATAATTAAAACGACAACAGCAAGAATGCCAAATATTAAATATTTCTCTACTGGATTAATTTTATGTTTATTTAATGAAAATTTACTGGTTTTTAATTTGCCGATTTTGCCTCTTTTTGCCATGTTATTACACCTTCTTTAATAAAATGCTTATTTAATGTATGTGCATAGCTCTTATGATAATGCTACTGCCCCAAATTTGTTGCAGTGGCATTTTTAATTTATCTTTCAGGAAACGGAAATCACTGTTATTATTACTGCATGATTTCCGCCACTGCAACTGGCAGTAGCATAGTCCAAATGAGAGCTATGCACATACTATTTAATACACAGTCGATTTAGTAACATCAATTTATGTAAATGAATAATTACAAAAAATTAATAGAACTTAGAATTTAAATACTTTACTCAGAATCATACTTTAAATTAGAATGATATTCCCCTAAAAGATCTTTAACCAATCGTTTCACGCTGCTGGAAATGTGCTCAATCTTCTCCTCATGCTCTGATGCTTCTCTGATGACGTCGTTAAATGTTCCGTAGATTGCTTCAACACTTGCTCTTTCTGCATTACTTAATGGTTCTTCTCTGTCAGCGTAAGTCTTTATCCTTTGGTACAAATCAAGTGCATAATCTACCTTAGGCTTATAATCCAGATTAGGTGGATGAATTTCTTCATGATGTTCAGGAGAAGGTTCTTCATCATCAGCATGCCTGTGTCTGCCACCAATCATTTCTTCCAGAGGCCTTTCTTTTTTTGCATCTGAAACAGCGTCAGAAATCTCTTTCTCTGTTTCTTTCAATAGTTTTTCAGCTTCTTCAAGCTCCTTTTTCTTTTCTTCTTCCAGCTTCTTTAACTGCGCTATTCTCTCTGCTGGGCTTAGCTTAAGAAGCTCATCTTTGTTTAAGGCTGCCATTAATAATAGTAAGACTATGGTATTTATAAATATATAGTCGCAGAGGGCTCTGTCCCGAATGGAGGTTAGCAGCATAAAGGTCAAATCCTTTTCATATTACTTGTGAGCTGACAAGGGGGACTTGCCCCTTACGGGGAATGTCAGCATTAACCTTACACTGCGAGGATTTGAAGCTGCTAACCCGAACGAAGTGAGATTTGGGACAGAGCCGTCGCAGAGTATTTGTTTAGCTGAAGTTATGTTTCTTAATATTTTTTCGCTCACAATCCTGTTTTCCGCTCACAACCCGTATGTGGGACGCAGTCCACGGTCTCATGATTATTTTAAGTTTTTTTAATAATATAAACCAAATTCAAAAGAATAAAAAATAAACTAATACAAACAAGTGATTACCAATTCAAGCATTTATTCTTCTTTTTGAAATTCTTATAAAGCTGCCAAAGAGTTCCATTCGCATCTTTTTTTGCTACATTTTTTTCTAATTCTAATTGTGCTTCATTTAGATGAGAATGTTCTTTTTCCTTTTTATGCGAACTGACTCCAAACAACTCAAAAATACCCCTGAATACAGCAAAGAAAGGATCGTAAATAGTCTGCGGTTTCTTAAGATCAACCTTTTTTTCTTTCGGCAGTGTAATTTCCTCACCTGCTTCTTTAAGATATTTTTCCAGCTCATCGCCTAATGCTTCCATTGCAGCTTTTACAGAGTCGTCTACACTTTCAAGAAGCAGCATATCTTCATGCTCTTTCATTTGAATATACTTTTCAATCTTTTTCTTGTCCCATGCATATGCTCTCATCTGTAGATCTGTTAAACCAACGTGCATTGGCCCTTTTTGATATTCCTGCTGGTAAGCCATTGTTGGTTTTGTCCTGTAGAAAATATATACTATAATCACTGCATAAATTTCTGTATTATGTGTTATTGGCTTATCCAAATCCATATTATTAGAGAACCTTTTCAGAAGCAATTCTATCTCAACTATTGAGCCTTCAAACGCACTTATTAAATCTGGAGATTCCTGGCGCTCAGCCAACTGTAATCTTCTTATGTTTTTGAGATAAGGCTTTACCCACGTCATATACATTCTAATGATATCAAAATGCTGCCTCAAATATTTCAATGTAAACAATCTTCTGCTTTTTAGCTCATGATGTGTTCTTTCCTTCCATTCAATATATGTTCTTAACTTTCGTTTTAGAACTTCTTTGACCTTTCTGTTAAAATCAAGTTTATCTACATACTCGTCAACATCCCTGTTAGTTGGAGGATGGATAGAAAAAAACAGGTCCGGCAGGGTTGTAAATTGAAGCTCACGGGACATGCCATATACAGAGGCAGGATTTTTTGCTCCCTGCTCGATTAAGTCAATCCATATTCCTTTCAAGGTTATTTCAGCACTTTCCCTGCTCTTGCTTGTTGCATCTGAGCTGTCCACATAATAACCCAATCTTTCGTCGAGGATTCTTAATTCCCTAACCAGCTGGAAAAGTTCTTTGACCATTTTGCCAATCGTAGCCAGAAACTGGCTTACTTTATCCTGCTGCAATCCTAACCTTTGCTGTGCACTGCCAAAAAAAGCTGACTGTTCACTAGCAGAAAAAATATCTGTGATTTTAGTGATATCCTTAAATCCCTGGCTTTGCCTAATCTCTTCCAGTAGCCAGAAATACATTTCTTCAATGGACTGGTTAAATTCCTGAAGAACAGCACGCCTAACACCAGCAGGTTTGGGAAAACCAGTAGGCCCCTCGACAATAATGCCATAATTATTCCTGCCTAATTCTGTCTTTTCTTCATCAAATCCAAACTTTTTTAGCAATTCCGAGCTTACAGGCATTTTATCCTCTTTTTTTCTTTTTTTTATTACTTTTCTTTGTTATGATTATATACTAAAAGTGCAAAATAATCGACATTATTTTGCACTTTTGTATATACAAACGTGATTAATTTGTACGAAAATTAATCACGTTTAGTATATAATTTATATTTATTCTTTTATTTAGTCTTAATTAGTCAACCTACTATTTATTTTTTCCCATTCTCCTTGTAAATTGTAACCATATTCCCCTGTAAAAGTATAAGCTGCGAATTAGTCTGTGTAAGAAGCTCATCTACAAATTCTCTCTTCTCACCATGTATGCTTGACTTTAACAGTTTAATTTTAACAAGCTTGTGAAGAAGTAATTGCTTTTTAATCTCTTCAATCACATATTCATTTAAACCTGCTTTTCCTATTCTGACTAACGGACTTAATGCTTTTGCCTTGATTTTAAGTAAGTGTATATCCATCTTTTACCTCATCATCTTATAATCATTCTTATCGTTCCTATCATTCTCATCGTACTCATCATTTTCATTATGATTATCATGTTCATCACTTTTATCATGTTCATTATTCCTGTGATTCTCAACTTTCTTATCATTGCATTCAACATTAGATAATTCCAAATTCATTAACTAAACAAATGGAATCCATCTTCAAGATGTTTGTCTTCTAAAAAATGGTCTTTATGCTTCTTAAGTTCATTTATATGGTTTTTGCGTTTTAACTGTATATTGCCCAATGCTTTTTTTCCCAATAAAAATGAAACATAATCACCGCTTAAAAAATGAGGGAGAATAACATAATCTGCACCCTCTTTATACAGCTGCAGCGCTTCATTTACACGATTGGCACAGTCAATTATTAATAACTTTCTATTAAGTTTTTTTGCTGATTTTATTAATGTTAAGGATGTGTCTAAATTTCCGACGGTGTTTATCAGTATTTTGGCCTTTTTGAAATTTATCTGCTCAAGGATTTCTTCGTTGGTCATATCGCCATACATTGCAGGGATGTTTTGAGCCTGAAGTTTTTTAATGATATTAGGGTTATAATCAACGACCAAAGGCATGGTTTTGTCAGCAATTAATTTATGGAGGATGCTTCTGCCCATTCTATCACAGCCGCAAAGAATAACATCATTGCTTTGTTTCTTGTAATGATGGCTTGTTTCATCAAGCCTTTCTGTTGATTCAAGAAAACCTAGCAGATGCTTTACTTTATTGTAAATGCCCATCGTATGGTCCATGGTATATGTTGTAATAATTACAGTGACTATCGCAAGAAGCACAACGATTGAAAACACATTGCTTGAAACATAGCCTAATAACATTCCCTGGCTTATCAATATCAGTGAAAATTCGCTTATCTGCGATAAAGATGTGCCAACTTTAAAAGCAGTATATTTTCTGTAGCCAAAAAATCCTACAACACACATAGTCAAAAATGGCTTAATAATAGATACAACAATGAGAGCAATCAAAAAGAAAGGCAATAATGATATAACCCCTTTTAACTCTAACTGCATTCCTAAGCTTACAAAGAATAATGTCGAGAAGAAATCCCTCAGAGATCTTATTCTTCCGACAATTTCAAAATTATAAGGGAGATTGCCGAGGATAATGCCTCCTATGAATGAGCCGATTGCTATTGAAAATCCAATACTGTAAAAAACAAGGCTGAATAAGAAACAAACACCGAGCGCAGTTAAAAACAAGAGGTCTTTTGAATCAGCCACAAACCTAAACACTTTTGGCAAAAAGTGATCGCTTAACAAAATAACTGCAACTGTAACTATTATTGCCACAAATAAGGTGATAAATAAAGAAGAAAATGAAAAAGCAGACAGTGTAGTCAATATAAACAAGGCAAATATTGCAATCACGTCTTCAATCAGCAAAAATCCTATTATAATCTTGCCATGAAGGGTGTCTATCTCTCTTCTGTCAGATAAGATTTTCACGACCACCATTGTGCTGCTGAACACAAACACCAATGCAACATAAATTGATTCAATATTGCCAAAGCCGAATATTTTGGATAAGATAAAACCCAAGCCAAAAATTAAGCTTGTATACGTCAAAGCGCCGTATGTTGTTACTTTACCAACGTCCTTGAAACTCTTTAGGTTAATTTCCAGTCCAACAATGAACAGCAGAAGCGCAATTCCAACTTCTGACAGAGTGGATATTAAATCATTATTTGCAATTACATTAAAATTTTCAGGCAGTGAAAGTAAACTGCTGATAAAAGGAGTATTGGCAAGATAAGCTATTCCCGGGCCAATTATCACACCGGCAATGATATAAGCAGGGATTAAAGGCTGCCTGAATCTTTTTGCCAAAATCGCAACAAGTGTAGCAACTATAATTATAAGGCCAATGTCAAGGAATACATGATTTTCCATTTTTAGTTTACCCTTGTTTGCTTTTATTATATACTATTCTTGTATTTATTTAGAGATTATTTCCTGTTTCTTATTTTCTTTTTTTGCTCTCATTCCTTTTTTTAATGCTCTTAATCTTTTTCTCTCGCTCACAGCACGTTTGTGGGCGCAGCCATTCGTCTCATGAATTATTTTTTATTTTATTATTTATTATTTTATCATATTTTATCTTCTATACTTCTTAATCACCTTCGCAACTT
>JACQSP010000007.1 GCA_016205905.1 Candidatus Woesearchaeota archaeon | reverse complement strand
GTCATTCCCTCTTACCTTATACCTCTAACTTCTTACCTTTTTATTCATGTGACCGTGGACTGCGTCCCACAAACGGATTGGGAGCGGAATAAAAATAATAATAAACGGGAAATTAGCTGACTAAATACAAAAAAGTAGACTCCGCAAATCTTCCGAAAAATTCTCGACAAGATTTATTAAGAATAGCTGTTATGTCTATATCTATAACGGGATATATGAGGGGAATCTTAAAAAGGGGTATGTTAAAAATGAGAATGTTAAAAGGCATCTTTGCAAAATTCCTATTTTTACTGATAATTGTTGGTTTACTGTACTTCTTAAAGTCTAATCTTGGTGGGATAAATAATCTTACAGGGCTTACTGTTTTTAATACAAATCTTTTTAATACTAATTTAAATGAAGGCGTAAATAAAGAAAACCCAAATGAACTTGTAAATAAATTGGTCTATGAAAATATTTCCTTGCCAAATGTTTATTTCTGCCCGAGATACAATTGCTCTGGTGCTATGGTAGATTTAATAAATTCAGCAGAGAAAAGTGTCCACTGCGCATTGTTTGATTTAGACCTTTATGAAATAATTGAAGCATTGGATAACCAGTTTAGTGCTGGTGTTGACGTGAAGATTGTTGTTGACAATGATAATTATAAAGAGATAAAAGAAAGTTATGGCAAGGAATTGGGTTTTGATGGCAGCAATTTGAGTGTTAGCGGTAACAATTTCAGTGGTTTCATAAAACAGGACAACTCTAACCAGCTCAGCCACAATAAATTTTGCGTTGTAGACGGGAAAATTGTTGCGACAGGCTCATTTAACCCTACATTCAATGACAATAACAAAAACAATAATAATCTCGTCGTGATAACCTCAGCTTACTTATCTGAAAATTATGAAGATGAATTCGATGAATTATGGAATGGTTATTTTGGTAAAGGTGAGAAAGAAAAACAAAAAAAGGTGAAATACCCAAAAATAACATCTGCTGAAGATAATCTGTCAATTGAAAATTATTTCTGCCCTGAAGATAATTGCGAAAAACATGTTCTTGACGCCTTAAATCAGGCAAATAAAAGCATAAGATTTATGCTCTTCAGCTTTACCAGCGATGCAATCGGCGATTTGCTGATTGAAAAACAACGCCAAGGCATTGAAATAAGTGGTGTCGTCGAAAAAAAACAGAATACAAACCAATACAGCGAGTATTTTAAACTAACTGACGCTGGCATTGACATAACTTATGATTCAAATCCCTACAACCTGCACCACAAAGTTTTTATTATTGACGACGAGGTTGTAATAACTGGAAGTTATAATCCAACAGGTGCAGGAGATAATAAAAATGACGAGAATATAATTATCCTGCACAATAAACAAATTGCTGAGAAGTTTATTGAGGAGTACTTTGTTGTTTCTAGTGAAGTTTGAGAAGTATTGAGTAATTTAAACTGTGATAATATTAGAAAAAGCGTAGATGAACTTACCATAAATTATTAAAGGTAAGCGCTATTCCCTGTTTTTATGGAGAAGCTAAAAGAGATTACTAAAAAAGATTTGTCGCCCCTTGCAGCAGGGTGTTTAGCAGGCGTGATAACTTTAGTAATTTCTGCACCATTGTTCTATTTTACAAAAGATATGTCTGTGAGAGCAGAATTGTCTAGGCATTATCCTGAGCTTATTGATATACAATATTCTTTAACGCAAGAAGAGAGAGCTTCACTTGAATCTATTTTAACTAATAAGGCCACATCCCATGATGTTGGTGAAACAAATGTTTGTAGTTTTGGTAACTATACCAATTTTTCCATAGGTTGTTGTACTTTTATCTCACAAGAATGGGTTTTGTTGTCTTATCACGAATTATCTCCTGAATTTTATCATGGACAAAAAGATTCGCCGATTTATGCAGTTGTAACTACAAAAAAGGAGATTATTCATTCTGCGGTATTAGGAAAAGAAGGAAAACCAGATATACATATGGAAATTGTTTGTGCTTCTCCAAGGCAGGATTTAGCTTTGTTAAAAGTAATGCCTAATTATTATCCTATTTATATTGGAAAGGTTGCACTTCCAGAAGATGTTCCAGAAGTACAAAATGGATTAACATATCTTTATCCTCATAGTGATGGATATAATTTGCCAAAAGTCTCTAAAATGCAAATTCCTACAGCAACAATGGTTGTTGATGATCTTCTTCCATTTGAATTTGCACAATTTGTGGATGAAGCTAAATTAGGAGAAGGAAAAATTGGTAATGGCACCAGCGGAGGCCCAGTTTATCAAGGGAATTATCTTAGAGGAATTATGGTTAAAAAAGGCAATAAACCAAACACAGCTATGTATTCACCAAACATACGCGGGTTTCTAGAGAGATGTTTAAAAGAGCAGTAGTAGTTCTTGTTTTAGCCTATTTATGGTGGTGGACTTTAATATTCGTATCTAATTAGTTAAAGTCCACGAATAGCGAACGAACTGAAACGACATATCTGAAGTGAAAAAATCAGAAAGGTCTAACCAAATTTCTTTCGATTCTCGTCGGAAATCTTGCGGAAAATCTGGCGATGGTTTTATTAAGGTGTAAATCTATCAACTAAACGTGAATATAAATAATGTATACTGAACTAATTTAGAAAAACCGAAAAATTTGCGGGAAAAAGGGCAATACCAATTTATGACTGATGAAACAAGAAGTACAAAATATCATACTCACAGTACAAAAAAATAGAAAGTGTTAAATATAAGTTAGGTGTTATAAACTATGGAAGAAAGAATAAGCGGCGAAACAAGGAACATACTAAAAGTGTTGTTTAACAGAAAAAGTATTGGAAATGCGCATTTTCCTGAAGACTTGTTATTTAAACGACTTAAAAATATTCATGATAAACAGTTAAGAAAGCTTGTAGATGAAGAATGGAAAAAGCTTGAGAACGAAGGATTTATTGTTAGGATGAAAAAAAAGACGCATAAAGGAAATGATTTTCACGTCAGCTTAAATCCAAAGAGGATATTTGAAGTAAAGGAAATGATTGGTGGAACAAATGACTAGCGCATTTTTAGAAGCAATAGGTGAAAGCCCCAGAAACAAAGTACTTGAATATTTTGTAGAATGTGATGCATTAGATGTAGCTATAACAGATATTATTGAAGAATATAATCTGAATAAGGCAACAACTTATAATGTGATAAACGAATTATTAAACCAAAGAATAATAAAACCGACGAGAAAAATAGGGAATACTCAACTCTACAGAATTGATAAAGAGAACAGAATTAGCCAACTTTTAATAAAAATGATGAATGACTGCATAGCAAAAGTTGCAGAAGAATACGGAGAAAAAGAAAAACCAATGATTACAGTTAAAAATAAAGTTAAGGAAAAAAGAAAGAAAAGCTAAAAAGAAAAAATTATAGCAATTGTTTTTCTCTATTCATTACTTACTATCACTACCGCCTTTAACACATTTAACATCTGTTGGGTCGAAACCTTGCTCTTCTAAACTCTTACCAATTTTAAGTTGACCTATTTTATCGTCAATACATTTATAATCAACTGTAGGATTTGGATTTAATAGATACACATCGTCAGATTTAACATATCGCGTTCTTTTGTAACTTTTATAACCAAAAAAAGGAATTAGGCTTCCGTCATTTTGTTCTAAAACTAAATCAGGAACTTTATTACCATCCAAATCACTATTTCCTTCATATGCTTCTGAAATAGAATATATTTTATTAGGTTTTTTTTCAAATCCTTGATAAATTACTAATCCTACTGCTAAAGCCATACTTAAAGCTATAAGTGTTGGCGCAACAATATTTGAATAAATATTAAATAATTTAACCTTCTTTTCTAATGTTTTAATTTGTTCTCTCAATGCTTCTGGCGTTTCTTCTTTTGCGACTGTTACTCCTGCTATGGTTTTCTCTATTCCAGTTTCTTCTGCCATGATATCACCCTATACTATTATAATTATTTCAAAATTATTATTCTCTATTATCTCTCTATCCCCTCAACATAAAGAAAGGGAATACTGCTTAATTTATAAATGTTTTAGTCAGGAAACCAATATCTTTTATGATATACTAAATGGAATTAGTTTTCGAACAAACTAATTCCATTTGTATATACAAAATTCCTTGATTTTTGTTCGAAAATCAAGGAATTTTAGTATATATGCAAAATAGAATTTACAGAAGAAGCTACATCCTCTTCTCATAAACATTATCTTCTCCTAATTTTCTTAATTTCAAATCTTCTTTTGCTTCCATGTTTGCAAGAAAATCATTGAACGCCTTTTTCCAGCCAAATTGTTCGTATACCTGCCCGTACATTCGGCTGTTTAATGCGTTTATTGCAGCTGGAACCTCGTATGGCTCGTCCAGAATTAACAAATCACCTTGGCGCATGTTTTTGGTTAAGTTCCATAACGCAGTATCTCTGCCTGTTTCGCTTAAATGAATTAACAGATTAAGGCAGTAAGTCACCTCATAACCATCTGGTATTTCATGGCTTAATATATCGTGCACGTAAAACTCGCATTTATTTTGGACAGCTCTTCCAACAAAAAAATTTGGGTCTGGATATTTTGCAGTTGTTGAGCTGAAATATCCTTTTTCAATATAATCTGCAAGTTGTTCTATCCTTCTTTTTTGCAGCCACGTTTCTCCTCTCAATGCATGGTTTATGTGTTCTTCACTAATATCTCTTCCCTCAATTTTAAAATGCCGTAATCCTGCTTCTAAAGCAGTTACAGCCAAGGTAAATGCTTCCTCACCATTTGCGCATGGCAATGATAAAATTCTTGCATCATAAATATCATCTATTTTTGGCAGGGCATAATTTTTAAAAGTAAATTTAATATATTCCCTGAACAATCTTGTTCTTCTAGCAAGCCCTTCTTCAATAAATTCCTTTGCTAGCCTGTCTGGATTTGAGTTTACAACAGGCGGGCGCGATTTAACAAATTCTTCCCACGTTCCTTCAGCATAATTTCGTTTTACATATTTGATTAGTTCTTCTAATGTTTCCATGATTAAAAGAGCAAATAAAGGATTTATAAAGAATTATGTGATGAAGTAATATAATCAGAGAAATTAATCTTTTCAATTAAAAGTTTGAACCAATAAGTATATCTGTCTGGATATCTTTGCAGATCTTTTTTTAATTCATAAAGAGAAATAAATTTCCATTCTTCAACTTCGTTTGGATTTGGATTTATTATAAAGTTAGGATTTGTGCTATTAACTTTCCCCACAAACACATGATCAAATTCGTGCTCTGTCAAACCATTTTCAAATGCTTTTTTGTAAATAAATGAATGAATTTCCTTTAGCTCACAGTCAACCCTAAGCTCTTCTTTTAATCTTCTGTGCGCTGCGTCTATTGTTGCCTCGCCGTGTTTTGGATGGCTGCAGCAGGTGTTTGTCCACAAGCCAGCAGAATGATATTTGTCTAATGCTCTTCGCTGAATGAGAAGTTCTCCCTTTGAATTAAACATAAAAACAGAAAAGGCTCTGTGCAGTTTTCCTTCTATATGAGCTTTTTGTTTTTCCTCTGTGCCAAGTTCATTGTCTTTTTCGTCGACAAGTATTACATGTTCTTTGCTTATCTTGTTGTTATCCATTTTTTGATATTAAATTATATTTCTTCTATCTTTTACAGTTTTGAATTTTACAATTTTAACAGATGATTAAACCCTTCTCTTAAACTTTTTCTCCAGCTCTTCTATCGGAAAACAAATTATTATTGGCCGTCCATGAGGGCAGGTGTTTGGATTTTCGCATTTGAACAGATTCTCGAGAAGCTTTTGAATTTGTGGCACTTCAAGAACATCATACGCTTTAACAGCGCTTCTGCATGCAGCCATTGCAATGCGCTCTTCTTTTATCTTTGAAAGCTTGTCATATTCATTATTATTCATCTCGTCAATGATATCATTTATTATTGCTGGGGTCTGCTGTTTTGAAAGAATGCTTGGCAGGGCTCTTACAATATAAGTTGTCTTGCCAAATGGCTCGATTAATATTGCCATTTTTTTAAGCATCTCAATATTCTCGTCAATAATTATCTTCTCATGAGGATTTGCCTCAAAAACAATTGGAGAAACAAGCTCCTGCACCTGTACTGCCTCTTTTTTATATTCCTTCAAAAATTTTTCAAACAAAACGCGCTCATGCGCAGCGTGCTGGTCTATCAGCAGCAAGCCATCATTATCCTCGCCAAGAATATATGTATTATGAAGCTTTCCGATAATCTTAATCTTTAACTCATCTGAAAATGGCTTACTCTTTTTAAGAGCATCAGTGTTATAATCTTTTTTTCCGTCCTTTAAATTATCCAAGCTGCTTAAACTGCTTTCTGGATTATTATTTCCAACTTTTAAAAGACTCTTCAATGATGGTGAAAGATCCTTTAAAGAAGACTGCGTCTTGCCAACTTCATCTAAATTAGTTATGATTACCTTTTGGCTCAGATTTTTGGTTTTTATCTCGTCAATCAATGGCATAAGCTCCTGCTCCATCAATGCTGAAAGAACTGCGTTTTTCACAGCGTGATACATTTCCTGCTCTTTTTCTATTCTTATTGTATATTTTTGCGGGTGAACATTGACGTCAATCTTTTTTGGCTCTATTTTAATGTCAAGAATAAATATGGGATGCCGGCCGTGAAACAATAATGCCCCATACGCGTCATAAACTGCTTTTTGGATTAGTGAATCGCGGACATATCTTTTGTTAACAAATATGCTTTGATATGTTCTGTCGCCTCTTGTCATGTCCGGCCTTGATACAAAACCCAGGATTTCCATGTCAAAGAATGAAAAATTAATGGAGATTAATGATTTTGTTATTGCTCTTCCGTAGACTGTTGCAACATTTGCCAGTGTGTCTGCTGTTGACGGTGAGTCAATTGCCAAGGAATCATTATGAATGAGCTTGAAATGTATTAATGGATTTGCAAGAATATATCTCGTGACAATATCAACAATGTACTTAAACTCGCCTGCAATTGATTTCATATGTTTTTTTCGCGCAGGAACATTAAAAAAAAGATTATTTACCTCGACAATTGTTCCTGTATTTGATGCTGTTGGCTTGTTTGAGAGAATTCTGTTGTCTTCAACCTCAACAGCACAGCCGTCAAAAGATTCTTTTGTTTTGCTGATAATTTTTAAGTAGCTTACTGCGCCAATGCTTGCCAATGCCTCTCCTCTGAAGCCAAGCGTGGATATATTAAAAAGGTCGTCAGCAGAGAGAAGTTTAGAAGTAGTATGGCTTTTGACTGCGATAGCAAGCTCATCTTTTTCAATCCCGCAGCCATTATCTGTTATTTTTATGAATGATTTTCCACCTTCTTTGACTTCAATAGTAATGCTTGTCGCGCCTGCATCTATCGAATTTTCAATCAGTTCCTTGACGACAGAAGCCGGTCTTTCTATAACTTCGCCTGCTGCGATTTTGTTGATGAGATGTTTATCTAATTCTATTATTTTGGGCATGAATGTGATGGAATTGAAATGTATTTTAATAGATTATTGTAATTAATTACAATGGTTGGTATAGAAAAAAGAGTTGGTATGATAGAGACAGTAGAAAGATTGTGTTTGTTTAGTTGATGTCCTTTTTCTTAGTAGTCTTAACTTCTTGTTACCGCTCCCAATACGTTTGTGGGCGCAGCCACCGTCACATGAATAAAAAAGTAAGAAGGTTTGAAGGTCTGATGGTTTGATGGTAACGACGAATTTCCGTCGTTCCATTCGTAGTACCTTCAGACCATCAAACCATATTACCATCTTACCTTTTTTAGTGAACGTGTTGGACATGCCAAGAACTAAACAAATACAAAAGATTTAAAAGCCAAAATCTCTTCCCTTGCTTAATGGTGTTAGACATAATCCCTCAATCTCTTTATAAATTAAAGATAAGGACAAGACAAAGAAGATTAAAGAAAGCAGAATTGAATTTTAGAGCTAGATTTGTTTCTATAGATGATTACCTTCTCTCTGGAAATGAATTAGCATTAAGATATTTTGAGAGAAACAAAAATCCTTTCATAAAATTATGGGAATATCATGGGTTGACCCCAAAATGTGGTTCTCATTCTTTGTATACATATGCTGCTTTTTTATCTTTGTCAGAAGGAGAGCATGAACTGCAAGAAAAGGTAAGATGGGTTGGTGGATTTTATCTTTCTAAACAAGGGAACGGCCACCATGCATGGCTTGAAAAAAAAGTGGAAGATCAATGGCAGGCATTTGAAACTATTCCAGAAATGAGAGACATGCCAGCTCAATATTCACCTTGGTACACATTTCAGCTTGTTGGTGAAAGAGCAAAAGTAACCTCAGAAAGAACAGGTGGATTATTAGCAATAGCAGTATATGGATTTCCTAATTCTTAGAGATATAAGTAACTGGTTTTTAGAATTGAATAAATAATACAACTTTTTAAATATTTATAAGGAAATGTTTAAAAACTCAACTAAATTACCTTCTTCCATGCATATAGCAGATAGCAGAATGAGATTAACTGAAGATACTGTTCTTGAAGCACTTAGTGACCATAATAATCGGAGTCATAAAAAAAAAGAAATAAGATTTAAGCTTGGCTTGTATTGTTATTTCAAACTTTCTCAAATAAGAATTCCTTGGGTTAAACAATATGCTAACTCTATTTTTAGGCTTCATAGTGAATTATTAGGAAGTTATGCAACTACTTTTTACATGGGCAACAATCAGTGGGTAACTTGTGATCATCCGATAAGATACCATTCAAAAGAATGCGAAACATATGAAGATGTATTAAGAACATTTGCTGCACTCACTTGCTCGCCAACAAGCTTTGCAGAAGCAACTGGAGAGCCTCTTCCAGAACATGGAGATAAAAGATTAAGAAATACTGTTGCTGATAAAGATTATTTAATTATAAATGCTGAAACAAAAGGAGTAAAACCATTAGATGCTGAAATTGGAATACATGAATTTGAACTTGTGCCCTGCATAATGATTGGTTACCAAGGTGTTTTTAAGGATTATAGTGACCAAATAATGGCAAGCTTCACACTTGTCAGATTCTTCAAACACAAAGCAAAACTGTTATTTCCTTGCGGAGAAGAAGGCAACTCCGGAAGCCCATTATTTGACCTAGAAGGAAGATTAGTTGGTTTATACCCTAGCAATTACATGATAGAATTAGCAAAGGATTTTGGGAGATATGTTAAATGATCTGGTTATTTTCCGATTTTTGACGAGAACGATTTATTAACTGTAAATTTTCGTATTGATTCTAAATCTAAACTGAAACTTAACAATTTAATCTATACATTAAACTGCTTGAGGAAAAACATTTAGCAAACGTTTAAAAACCCAAACACCTTTCTTTCTGTTTATGAAGACTGAAATAGTAATAACATTATGCGCTGTTGTGGCAGCATCAACCTTGAGTTGTATACATAGAGATTTAATTACTAACCCAACTGATAGTGGATGCCCTGATAAACAATATCAATGTAGTGATTATTGTTTAGAATTTAAGAAAGAGATTGAAAAGAAAATTATTGATTATGTTAATGAAGAGAGAAATGCATATGGATGTGCCTCTCTTAAATCTGATCCTGACTTATCAAATATTGCAAGAGCTCATAGTGAAGATATGGCACAAACTGGTTTCTTCTCTCACATTAATCAGCAAGGTGAAAATCCCACAGATAGAGCAAGAAGATATGGATATCCTTTACATAAAGAATTAGGAGATGGATATTATTCCGAAGGCATTGGTGAAAACATAGGAATGATGGCAACAGGAGATATAATAGGAATTGGTTATGTACCAAATAATCCTGATAGTATTGCAAAAGCACAAGTTCAAGCATGGATGAACAACCCAGAACATAAAGAAAATATTCTAAATGAGACGTACCAAAACAGTGGTGTAGGTACAGCTTATGATGGAGATTATTACCTCTCAACTCAGACTTTCTGGTGATTAATTTAATCTACTAATGAGTGGTAAAAATAACAAAATTTATAAATAGTATCTCTTTCTTTTTTGATTATGGTTTGCTTAGATAACAAATTTGATGAAAACATACTACAAAAATATAGAATATTATTATTCCCGCAAATTGCTATTGGTGCTATCACAGGATATAATGTTTACGCTGATAGAGTTACGAGTAACTCACCTATAATTGTCAACTACTTACATTCTAATTTAGGTTTGAATGATGATGGAACACCACATCGTCATAGAAAAGAGCTAATGGAAAGACTATCTGAATTAGCACAATTAAAAGTTCAAGAAAGAGTTGTTAATTCTGTGGTTGATAGAGTTGCTGTTTATAAAATAGGTGATTGGAAAGAGAATCCTCTTGGACTAGTGTTCTACGACATCAAAGGAAATGCTATCGCAATAGAAGATTTAGAAGATTATGAAGATATACTAATTGCAGAAGGAAAACAATTTGACTTAAGACTTGAAATTGAAGACTCTAATCTTCTAAAAAAAGTATTAGCTCTTTTTAATAAATATACTTATGCACATAAAGTAAACTCTTTTGGATTGGTTAAAGAAATTACAAATCCTGATGCAATCTTTGATGCATGGGAAATACCATTAATTGTTGTTACAAGCAATGAAGATTTAAGAAGAAAAGATTTTAGAAGGATATTTGACATAACTATTACAGATTATCTATATGAAATAAGTAGTTTAGTTAGACAACAAAGAAATACATTTGAAGATTATCTCAAGGAAAAGGGTGTTGAATTTAAACGAATAAAAAGATATGCCAACAGATCTTTTGTAGAATTATATTTAGACGAGCTTTAATCTTGATAGGCTAAATTCAAACTTAATTTATGTCTTTCTTCTAACCGTTTAATCCTTCTTTCAAGTCTTTCTTTATCATAAATAGAACCAAAATCAGGAAAACCCCATCTTTCTTCATTAGATTGTTCGGATAATCTCTCTGCTTCACCCTTTACATAGACACCATATCCTTTAATAATTCCAAAAGGAGGGCTAATCCACGAAGCAACAACATATTCTATGCCTGTTTTACTATGTTCTTGAGTTAATTCATCATTTAATCTTCTCAGAACATCTATATCATTAGTGGTACGCAAATTAATATATTTACTAGTAGTTCTATCCTTTAAATATGGTGGTTCCCTTCTCTCTTCATATAATTCTTTATTTGACTTTTGCGTGTGTTCCATTGTAATATATAGTAGATAGTTGAAATATATAAATTTAGCGAATCTTTTGACGAAATTTTGAGTGTTCTTCAATCAATATTAGTGCTGCACTATTGCGAATAAAATAACTTATAAAACATGCTTCGTTCTTATGCTGGTGATTTGATTATCCTCAAATTTCTCCGCAAACATTTCTGCTTCATCAAAAGATTTCCGATAATTTTTTTATGCTTTAAATATCATTTCTGAAAAACATAGACTAAAACTCTTTCTCGTCGGAAAATTTGCGGAAAAATCGGCGGTGGTTATAATAAGGAGTATTGCTATAGTTAATTTAGCTGAAGAAAAATTAATCAGAAAAAATAAAGAGTGCCTAAAATAAGGCACCTGCCTGAAAAGCAAATGAGCTCTACCAAGTTAATAACTTATAGTCAAAACAGGTATATAAATGTTTTGAATTTGCGTCGAATTTTCGTGTTAATTCAAAACCTTCACACCCTAATTTATTTGTTTTGATATGTGCAGAGCCGGAGTAGCCTAATGGTAGGGCGTCTGCCTGATGAGCAGATGGGTTCTGCCAAGTACCCTTGCGGGTTCAAGGCTTTTGAGTGGGGAAGTGAAATTCCCGCCTCCGGCGCACATTATTATTATAAGTTTTCCGATGAAGAGGTAAGATTTTAGAGAAGTTTTAAAAACCCAAACACCTTTCTTCCTGTTTATGAAGACTGAAAAAGTAATAACATTATGCGCTGTTGTAGCAGCATTAACTTCTTGTCAAGATAAAGAAGTACAACAAGTGGAAAAACAACTAGAAAAAGCACCCATTAGACGTGTTATTGAAGAAGTAGATTTACCATCTAAACTAAAAAATCTATTAACCTCATCTTATTATTCTTCTGCAAAATTAATTGAAGCTACCTTGCCAAAATTATTAGGATGTATAAAAGAATATCCTTATGAGAATTTAAATTATATTTATGGGCGATTTGGAACTGATTCATACAAATTTTTTGATGAATTTACAGATAATGAAAGACAAAAGTATAGGTTTGTATTTGAATATTCTCCAAGTAACAATGAAATAAAAATAGAATTTTATGATGAAGGAAGAGATATATATACCACTTTTAATCTTAGTAACGGAAGGTTAGATATTAAACAACAAGGTTATGATGAAATTAAAAAGGAATATGTTACAAAAACACCTGATGATGTTAATAAATGGAAAGAACGCCATAATCAATTTTTAAAATGGATGTATGAGAGATTAACAACTATTTGTGGTGATAATCCCTATGCAAATAAAGCAACAACTGTTGAAGAATTTGAAGAAGCGGTTGAGAAAACAACAAAGACAACAATTGTGATGACTACTGCAAATTGGTGTGCCCCATGTTATTATTTTAAAAGGTGGGAGTTTAATCCTTTCTTAAGAAATAACCGCAATAAATATGATGTAATAATAGCGGATATGGATCCTAATCATGATGAGTTTGTAGAGACTAATGAAGAACTTGAAACCTATTTTCAGAAAAGATTTGGTAATAAGGGGAGTAGCTTACCAACACTCTTTTTCCTAGATAAATATCACAAACACATTGGAAACTATACAGATGGAAATAGTGATGAATTCAGATGGAAAGTAAGAGATATAGTCAACCAACCAAATAATTAGATACATAGTGTTGGTTGACTATTCAGCAACCCACAACTAAATATATAATGAGTTTGTGGGTTGCTATATTCTAAAAGATGCAAAGTTTTAGATTCTCATGATAAATTCAGGGATATGGCGATAAGTTAATGTGTGATTGATGGGCAAAGGTTTAAATAAAAGCTTTCAATCCCCTTATAATTATGTTATCAAGAAGAAGATTTATCAAATTAACTGCATTAAGTGCTGGCGGGGTTTTATTTGGTTGTGGTTCAACACGAAGAAGTGTAAAAGAATCAGCAATGTATGATAATTCTATAGATACTTTAATCTTAGATTTTGATGGTACTCTTACAAACATAGAAGAAGAAGCTAAGCCTTATGTTGAAGGTTTTTGTAAAGGTCTTGGTAGAGAACTCAAATTAAGCCAAAGTGAAATAGAAACATATTGGAATGAAGCAAGAGCCAAAATTCTAAAAACCCCTGAAAAATATGGTTGGGAATTAGACGGAATAATTGTGGCTTCTGCTACTTCTGATCCTATTCTTATTTGTTATTCTATCACTGACGAAATTTTAGGTAAATTGGGAATCAACTTATCTGAACAAGAACGAAGAGCTTTGCTTGCAAAACTATATTTGGAAAACTATCCTAAGATGAGCGAATCATTTAAGGAAGGAGTCGATGAATTCTTATCTGAAGTTTGGAATTTATTTGAAGGAAATGTTTATGTGGTAACAAATTCATCTCCTGATAAAGTAGAGAAAAAGATAAGCCATCTCCATTCAGATCATTTTCGTATTCCAATTATCGGTGGAGCAAAGAAATATATTGTTGTTAATGATTGGAAAGCTGTTCCAAAAACAATAAATATTTCAGGATTAGAAAGACCAGTTTACATAAGAAGACAACATTATGGAGAAATATTAAATAAGATAATGAAAGAACAAAATACAAATGCATCTGGAATTACTGTTGTTGGAGATATTTGGGAACTAGACTTAGCATTACCTCAATATTTTGGTATGACTGTTGGTCTTACTCCAAATAAAACAACACCACAATATGAAAAAGATGTTGTTCTAAATTATAAACAGGGGTTTATTGCTAATGGGTTGGGAGATGTGTATAGAGAGTTGAAGAAGAGGAGGTAAGAGAAGATAACACACATTGGTTTTACACAAGCAAAACCGTAATTTGTTGTATAACTTATTTTTGTCATTAACTATTACTTAAGAAAATTTATATATTTCATTATATCTCTCTTTACCATGAAAAAATATCAAAAGGTTTTATTTTTACTTTTTATAGCAGCTATTTTCTTTATAATATATTGGACAGCAACGAATCAAATAACTACTAAAAAATTGTATCCATGGAGTCCCACATGGTTTAGGTTTGATGTAGCCCAATTATATGCACCAAAAGAATGCTTTGTTATATATTTACGTAGTTTACATTTAGATTTAGAAAATAACATCTTAACAACACAAATAGGTTTTGAAAAGAAATGTGATTTTGACCATGTACCTATCTCTTTTGCAGTATCAAATATTAAATGTGTAACTATAGCTAATGAAAAGAATCTTACAATGAATATTAATATGCTCAACAATTCTACATATGATATGAAAATACTAATTAATTCTTCAAATATGGAGTTAGGAAATTATTACCCTGTTGATATAAATTTTTATTTAGTAGAAGGTTTTTACAATTTCTTTGATTTCTTTGCTCGTGGTACATACATTGAATTAATGAGAATTAACTTTGATACCAGCTTTGGTTTCAATGGTTTATCTTGTGATGGGGAAGAATGTTTAACGGTAATTGAGGGGGATATAAAAAAGGAAGAGCCTATATGGAGAGGATTTAGTAAAAAAATACGATTTGAAAAAAACAATGAAAGAATATTAATTAGATTTAGTCCAAAAAGTCAATTTTGGGTTGCTTCCCTTAAAATTTTGGAAATTTTCATATTAGGAATTTCAGCTGTTCTTATTTACGAAATATTTAACCTATTATTCATTAAAGATATCATAGAAGAGAAAGAAAAATATCCTTCAAAAAAATCTAAAACAAAGGATAAAGCATGGTTAAGCTCAATAAGTTTTAATAAGATAACACCCTACAAGCGATATAAATAAAAAAGAAATACTCAAAGCAAATCTTGATGTGTCAAAGACTTTTTTCATGTTATTTCTGGCTGGGTCTACAGCTACCACAGTGGGGTACTGGACAGTTCTTAATGAAAACAAGATGGCACAAATAACTCTCTCGTTAATTAGCATTTTACTTTCAATAGGAGCTGTAATTTGTTTGGGGTCATATATTGTATATTATAACAAGTTAGTTAAATTCTTGAGGAAGTAAAGAGAAATGGATAAACTTAAGAGTAATGTTAATCAAATGCATTATATAGCATTTGCAATGGATAATATACTCTTCTTGAGATGACAACGAACAACTTTAACATTTTTTTAGGCAGTTTATCAGCTAGCCATATTGGTGTTGCTTTAGATATTTCAAAAATGTGTATTGTTATAAAACCAAAAAGAAATATTATTATTCCTATCTGTATTCCTTGAAATAACCAAAACCTACTTAGTGTTTGAATTGCTAACACAAATGTTGCAATTACTAACAACTGATTAAACCTTTTTTGTTGTGATTGAATTTTAGTTTGTTTTTTGAGTATTTTTGTTTGTTCCTCTTGTATTGTTTCAGTATTAACGTCACGAAGGAATCTTATTGTTTTCTCTAACTCCTTTATCTCATAATTATGTGAATTCGGATTAGGAATACCTTCAGGATGAATATTAGTGATATAACCCCCACAATTTAACCATTTAATTACTTCATCAACTTTCTCATTTCCAACTACTAACTCAATTTCATATTTACTTAAACCATCTGTACTCCCAAAGTGAATTGCAGTTAAGACTTTAGCTAATTGTTGCTTATTTTCTAGAAAAAAATTAATAGTTGGTTTTGATAGTTCTTTCTTTAGTGCCTCAGTATTCATGATTTTAGGTAATCTTACCTCTTTAAAAATATTTATATAATCATTTATTATAATCTATATCATCATACTTAAAAACATCTTCACATCCTCCCCACAAAATACCCCTCAACCAGTTTCATCATATCTTCTTCGTCGTGAGTCTTCATTATGTCTACTCTCAGCTCCTTTGCGCCGTTCAGCCATTTACAGCTCCACATTATGTGCTGTTTTAATTCTGAGAATTTCTGCCTTTTTTGTTTGTTATGATAATAGTCAATAAACTTATAGATGCAGTCATACCTTTCTTTTGTCGTCGGCCTGTATAAATTGCCGTTAAATTTTCCGTTGTTATAATATTCTGCGCATTCTTTGAAGATAAAAGGATAACCCATTGCTCCTCTGCCAATCATTGCCATGTCGCACTTTGTTCTCGTCAGCATTGATTCCGCAAGTTTTGCGTTTGTAATATCGCCGTTTCCAATAACAGGGATGTTCAATGTTTCCTTTAATTTCCTGATTAACCCCCAGTCTGCTTTTCCAGAATAAACCTGTGTTCTTGTTCTCGCGTGCAATGCTATTGCAGATGCTCCAGCGTCTTCTATCATTTTTCCAACTTCAATGCAGTTTATGCTGTTTTCATCCCAGCCAGACCTTATTTTCGCTGTTATTGGAAGTTTTGTTGAGGCAACTGCTGCGCTGACTATTTTCGGTATCTTGTCAGGATGCTTCATCATATAAGCGCCCATTTTTAATCCTAAAACATCGCCTTCAGGACATCCAAAGTTTAAATCTATAATATCCACAAACGGCACATCCCTTTCAATAATCTCAACTGCTTCTTTGATTGTTTTTGGCTCATTGCCTATCAATTGAATTGCAAGCGGCTTCTCATCTTCAGAAAACTCAATTAACTCTGGCAGGGTTTTTTCTTTAACCAGCCAGTTTACATGAATCATGGGCGAGAAAACTAATGAAGCGCCGAATTCTTTGCATAAAAGCCTAAAAGCTAAACAGTTCACTCCTTCCATTGGCGCAAGGACAAATGGATTTTTTAGTTTGATATTACCTACTTTTAACATATTATCACTTAAGAAACAGTGTATGTTTAAAAAATTAATTGAAAATGATATTTTTCGCTGGTTAATATATCTGAATCCTGTTTCTTGCTCTCAATCCGAACTAGGGACGCAGTCCACAGTCTCATGAAACTGTTTGAAAGCTTGAAGGTTTGAAAGCTCGAAAGTGCGCTATATAATCCGTACTTTCAAGCTTTCTAACTTTCAAACCATTTTACCTTTTTTAGTGAACGTGTCCAATCAGGTAGGAACTAAATAATAATAAGACGAATGGCTGCGCCCAAGAACTAAACAAAAACGGAAAAATAAAAAAATTAATGAATTATAGAACGTTTGGCTGCACCCAAGAACGAAACGAATACAAAACAAGAAATAACTTATTTCATTCTTGTTGCTTCAATTGGATATAATCCTTTTTCAAGCCCATGTGCAACAGCTGCTTTTAAATCAGCTTCAGTTAATCCAACAAGTTCTGCAATCTGATTTCCATAACTTTTTTCTCTTGCATTACGAAGAACATTATAAGTTGAAACAATAGTTGCTCCTTTTCTTTTTACCTTCATGGCTAAGTTTAAGCTTCCTGGCAATTCATCAGCCTCGACAAAATCTGCTATCTCTTGTTTGTGAGTAGTAAAGTATGTTGTAGCGCCAAGCTCACTTAAATGTTTAAGCAATACTTTTGTTCTATAAACTGCTTCAGCATGGTCTGTTCCAGACCCAAACTCATCAAACAAAACCAGCGAGTAAGGTGTTATAAGAGTAGCAGTATTACGCAGATTAGTATTTCTATCACTTTTTTTTCTTTTGTCATTTGTATGAATATGTTGTGTTACCCTCGCTAACTCAGCCATATATTGTCCTTCTCCTTTATTTGAATCACCTTTTCTGTCAATGGATGTAAATAAAAAGTCAGTGCAGCTTATTTCAGCTTCTCGTGCTGGCAAGAGCATACCCAAATAAGCAACCCAACAAAGTTGCCCAACCTGCTTTAAATACGTAGATTTTCCTGCATTGTTTGGGCCAGTTATAACAAAAATATTTGAAGTTGCATCTGAAAAAAAGTCATTTGGAACTGGTTTGATGTACTTGCTTTCATCATCCAGCTTTCTGTTATCCACTAACAATATAGGGCTATAACTGCCGACAACATTATATCTTCTCTCTTCTTTAGGCAGTATTTTGGGTGTTGTTAAACGACCACCTAAGCTTAACCAATTTTTCTGTGTACTTACACCTGCAAGATAAAAACGCAGTTCTTCAGATAATTCACCTATTTTAATATTAGGCATCTTAGTGTCAATCGCTTCATTTACAAGGATTAGCCAATATTCTAAAAGTTCAAAGAAGAAGGGATTTTCACTTTTCTGAAACGATTTTAAATTGGTATCAAACCCGAATAAATGACGGCTGTATAATCGCCTCTTTTTTCTAAGATGAAGCAATAAGTTTATTTCTGTACCCTCTTTGTCAATAAACCCCTCAAATACTTTAGAACTAAATAATGTTTTTGTTACTTCACACAATGTTCTTGTTCTTTTCTGGAATCTTCTTCTTTTATTAATGCTTTTGCTTGGCTCTTTTTCTGTTTCATAATAATCTGTCTTTTCAGTCTCTTGCCCTAAGTCACATTTAAAAAGAGACATTCTTAAATCATAGATAACTTCCCCTAAATTATTTGGCTCATACACTTTTTTGACAAATTTTTTTACTTTTTTAAATCCCTTATCGCCTGCGATTTGTTTTCCAAATTCAAATATTCTTTTTAAACGTGGGCTGGTTGAAGAAGAAAGTCCACAAATTGCTTCCACTAACTTAACTAATCTGCCTGCATTTTCTAAGATCCGTATTAATTCATTAGAATAGCCACCTTCAGGATAGTCATCAAATTTAGAATTTGACCTAGACTTTTCTATTACATCAATTATGTTCGTTAGACTCTTATATATATCCTCATTAAAAGAAAGTTCAGCGAAAATTTGCTGTCTTTTTTCAATTGCATCTTTATCAGATAAAGGCCTTTGAAACATTCTAAAAAAATAATCTCTTGTCTCATGTGTCGAATGATACGCTTTAGACAATGTGGATGAACATAATTTATTAATCTCTAATTCTTCAAAAGAACCTTGCTCATTGTGTTGGACACCATATTCATTTAAATATTCATTTAAACAATAAACTAATGGATGTCCTGCATCAACAATCCCTTCTAATGTGAAAGTATCTTCTCTTGGTTTAACTTTTCTTCTTTTAGAACTTCTAACCAATCTTTTAACATTGCCTTGTTTTACACGTTTTTCACTGTTTGCGTTATTTTGTCCAAGAGAACCATCTGTTTGTTTAGTTTGTTTAACCAATTTAGACACACCCACTATTAATATTTATTATGAAATTATAATTAAGAGAAATGAGTATTAATTTATAAAATTAGTGGATTGTGAGATGATACAGTTTCTATTTGTTCCATTGATTTCCTGTTTTTCGCTTTCCATCCTGTTTCCCGCTTACAACCTGTTTGTTGAACGCAGTCCACCGTCTCATG
>JACQSP010000010.1 GCA_016205905.1 Candidatus Woesearchaeota archaeon | reverse complement strand
TATTTTGCACTTTTGTATATACAAAAGTGATTAATTTGTTCGAAAATTAATCACTTTTAGTATATTTTATGTCCTTACTTTGTTTTTAATATTATTTTATATTATCAAGGTAATACTTTTTTATTGAAACATTATAGTATACGCTTATTTTTTATCTTCTGTTTTAATCTCAGTTTTGATCAAAGATGATTCTTTGCCTATTAAAAAGGCATAGTTTAATAATGTGACGAATGTTTCATTCGCAGCAGTCTTAAATACAATTTGATTGTTTTTTACGCCTTCAATCTTAACCACAGATCCAACATGTTGCCCGCCTGTAAGGTATATTGTGTTTCCTTTTTCAAGTTTTAAAACATCAATTACCTTATGATTTACAAAGTCATATACAACTACATCATTTACTTTAATCTGCTTGTCACTAACTTTTTCGCTAAGCATTGTTGTTCCGTTTGTAAAACTTAATTGTAATTTTCCGCCTTTAATATGGCTTTTTTTTGATATTTTAAGCAAAACCAAGTTTGCTTCCCCGCCGCTGATTTTTACAAGCATTAATTTGCCTTTTTTATCAAGCAGCAGCCTATAAGATTCTTTGAGTGATTTTATGTCAAGAACATCAAAAAGGCCTAATGGATATTTTATTTCCTTTCTTTTTTTTCCGTTAATTAATATATCATTATTATTAAGTATGTATTTTATTTCATTGGTTGTTTTGCCAACTTTTAACATATCTCTCAATACTATGTTTAACGGAAGGCAATATTTGATCTTTTGCCCCGTAGTCATTGGCCTAACAATAAACTGTTTCTCCTTTCTTTCAACTGCCCATGTATTAGGTGAGTTTAATCGCATTAAATGAAGTTTTACCATTTTGAGTTCCTGCTGTTTTGTATTTTTGTCGGTTATTACTTGTTTTTGTTTTTTTAGTTTTTTTTCTTTAGTTTTTTATTTTTTATTTCTTTTCGGCTTTATTAGGCTTTTTGTTTGTTTACTTCTTTTTTTGGGCGGGCTTATTTTGCTCCTTGTTTTGTTCTTTACTTTGCTCTTTGCCCTTTGTTAATTTTTTCATTCTTTTTTTGTCTGATGTATCAAGCTCTATAATCATTAAGTTCGATGGCTCAAGTTGCCTGAGAGAGGTCGAGCCGTCTTTCCTTGTTTGTTCGACCTTCTCGACAAAAACATAAGATTTTTTTACATTTACCAGTTCTACTCTGCCGGCATGCTTTCTGTGATCTCCTCTCAAAATAATTACTTTATCGCCTTTTCTTATTCTTAAGCATCTTCTTTTGTATTTTGCTCTTAATTCTTTTGATAAGTGTACGTTCAAAAACTGTGATTTGATATGTAGTGGAGCATTATATCTATACTTTCTCTGTTTTCTTGGCTGTTTACTTCCTATCCATGATGTTGAAAATTCTTTTTTCATTTTTTTGTACCAATCTTCTTGTTTTATTTGTTTTATGTTATTTTTATTATGATTATGATTATTTTATTTTTACTTTTTGAATATCTTGTTTTTATTTTTCTAACAAATTTACTGAGTCTTTATTGATTGTTTATACTATAATACTTGCCAATTTTGCTACTGATGGCCACCTGTAGCATGCTTCTTTTGCTATCGGTCCTTTAAACATTGTACCTTGGGGGTTGCCTTTGTCGTCTTTCAAAACAACACAAGCATTGTCTTCAAACTTGATTCTTGTGCCGTCTTGCCTTCTGTACTCCTTTTTCTGCCTTACAATAACTGCAAGCACCATTTTTTTTCTTACATCAGGCTTTCCTGTTTTAACACTGCCCATTATGAGGTCTCCAATTGCAGCAGCAGGTGTTCTGCCTTTTGAAGTTTTTAAACCCATAACTGTTACAACCTTAAGCAGTTTTGCACCGCTGTTATCGCACACAGTTAATATTGCTCCATGCGGCAATCCTCTTGTAATATTTGATTTTAATCCTAAAATAATAACCACCTATTGACGTTTTTGTTTTGTTGTTTTGTTATTTTTTGCCTTGTTAATTATCTGTTTTGTAAAGTTTATCTATTTTTATCAACTCATCTTTGCAAAACTACATTTTTTATATAATGACAAAATTCTTTGTCTTGCTCAATTTTTTCGTCTCCATTATCTGCACATTATCATTAATCTTAACACCCAAGCATAATGGATTATGCGCCCATATTCTTGTTCTTCTTTTTTCTGATCTTTCATATTTAGGGATAAATACTCTTCTTTCCCATTCAACAAGAGCATTTTTCTGGAATGTGATTTTGATTACCTTTCCTGTGAAACTCCTGCCTCTGACATTAATTTGTCCGTGAAACGGGCATTTTTTATCATTGCATGTTTCCTTTGGAGCAGGAACATCAATTCCTATATTTTTTGCGTTCATTTAATTCACCATTGAATTTGTTTATTATTTATTATACTCATGCGCATGGTTTTTTATCTTTGGTTTTAGTATCTATTCGATTAGTTTGTATGTATTTATTTTTTTGTTGCTGTGTCTTTGTTATTGATTTGAATTATTATTTGTCTTATTTGTGTTTTATCCTTTCTTCAGGTTTTTTTTCAAGCAAACTTCCTTCAACATTATAAGTTGCTGAATTATGTGTTATTTGAAACACGCAACCTTTTTTCAATACTTTTTTCAGCACCTTTTTTTTGTTAAGTTGATTGTTTTTGTTTTTATTTAATGTTAATATTGTGAATGTATGCTTTGTCTCGTCTATAACTTTGCCTTCGACACCAATAAGCGACTTATTGGCAGCAGTCAATATCTTCACAATGGAGCCTATCCATTCTCCTGTTAATATCTCTTTTTGTTTGTCCATTATCTGGAAAACTTTGAATTTGCTTAATTATCGGTCCAAACGATGAATTTCGATTGATTCAGGCGCAAAACCCATTGTAACAAGCACGTTCCTTACTTGGCTTGAATGGTCGCCCTGCAACTCAATTTTTCCATCTTTGTATGTTCCACCGCATGCAAATGTTGATTTTAATTTTTTTGTAAGGTCTTTGATATCAATTTGTTTTGGGTCGACACCTTCAATTATAGTGTATACCTTTCCAAATTTCTTTTTAATTACTTTGACCTTTATGCTCTGCATTTCCTTTGCAATTGTTTCACATACGCACAAGTCTTTTGGAAGTCCGCATGTTGAACAAATTTCATTCATGCTTATTTACCACCCGTTGTTTTTAACGATTTTTATCTTTTTGTTTGGCTTTTTCGATTTATTTTGCTTTATTCTGCTTTATTTTTTCTTTTGATGATTCTTTTGACTTAACTAATTTAAGCGATAGTATTCTCGCAATGTCTTTTCTCAAATTTTTTATCATCATGGAGTTTTTTAGTTGAGTGCCTGTAACTCTTTGAGTGTTCTGTTTCATTAGCTCTTTCCTTAAATCGCTTAGCTTGAGTTCTAAGTCGCCTGCACTCATTGGTTTCAGTTCTTTGAATTTCATGATTATCAGCTTAATTTACTTTATTTTAATTTCTTTTACTTTAGGTTAGTTTATTTGCATTTATTCTGAAATTGCATTACTCTTTGTTTCTTCAGCGTCTGTTTTTTCTTTTGCTAAAGGTTCAGTGGCTGCATCTTCTTTTTTCTTTCTGGTTCTTTTCGCCTTTTTTGAATCCTTGTCATCATCAGTTCCTTCGGATTTATGCTTGTTTTCCTTCCCATCGGTTTTATTTTCCGCAGCAGATTCTTTTGCTTCTCTTGCAGTTTCTTTTTCTTTTGCTTCTTTTGCCTGCTGCTCCTCGCTTTTTATTGAAATATCGTCTGGAAGCACAGTATCAGGCGGCATGATTCTTACTTGTATGCCTACTGTCCCGCTTTTTAATTGCGCTGCCCTGTATGCTGTTTTTACGCCCTCTGTTGCGACTGTTCCTGATTTTTTAAGATACCCCTGATAAAATCTCCATTTTTTTGCACGGCTGCTTGGGATTTTTCCTGAGATTAGTATTTCAATGCCTAATGCACCTGCATTCATAACATCTTCCATTGCCTTGTGGCCTATTGCCTTGAATCTCATTGGCCCGAATTTTTCAAGTGAATTTGCAATCCTCTCTGCAATGATATTAGCGTCAACATTAACATCTTGGATCTCATTAATTTCTATTTGTGGATTTTCAAGATTAAACTTTCTTTTTAAAGTTGAAGTTAATCTTCTTATGCTCTGCCCTTTTCTGCCGACAATCATTCCTGGCCTTGAAGCAGAGATAATAATCTTTTCGCCCATAGGAGTCATTTGTAATTTAACTCCGCTTAAGCCAACTCTTTTTAGGCTTTCACATACATATTCCTGAATTTCAAATTCTTTTAGTTGCTGGTCAACAATTTTTCTTACAATCATTTTAGTTACCTGTTTTATTTATCTTGAATTTTTAAAGTTATAGCAGACCCCAAAAGTTCTATCACATTTGTTGTGGTCTGCTGAATAGCCAACCAATAAACATATATCTAAATATTAGATTGGTTGGCTATATTAGGCTTCTGCTTTTGTTTCGTGCTTTTTTTGATTATTTTTTCCTTGTTTGTCCTTATTATCATGCTTTTCTTTTATCTTTGTTCCTTTGGTTTCTCTTTCTTCCTGCTTTTTTGTCTCCTCAAGCACAACTTCTACATGGGTTCTTTTCATCTTTCTGCCCCTGTGCCTTCCAAAATGATAAGGCGTAGATGCTTTATGGGCACAAATGTGCCTTATGACCATATTTCCTGGATTTAATCCTTTGAACTGTGCATTTGCCTCTGCTGACTCAATAACTGACAAAATTTCAGTTGAAGCGCTTTTAGGATATCTTCCTGGGCCTATTTTGGTTTTATGTGCAACATGCATATTAAACCTTCTATATGGAACTGCCAGGTTCTCGTCAATGACATCCTGAAGCATCTTTTTAGCTCTTCCAACAGGCTTGTGCCTGATAAATGTGCATATTTCAGCACTCTCTTTAACAGAGATAGGGAGTGAATTGCCGACAGCTCTTGCCATGAGCTCCTTGTTGTATTGATCGAATGCGTATTTGTATCCCATTTTATTGGCCTGTGTTAACTTTGTGTTTTATCGACTGATTTTGTGTCTTGTTGATTTTGTTTTTTTTATGTTTTCTGTCTAGCTTATTTTTTATTGAAACTTTTTCTTGAAATTCTTATTAACGGTTTATCTTTGAAATTTTGCGGATTTTCGCCAAAGCTGACTGGCAGACTTTTTACTTACTCTCAAAAGCTTTATCTCACTGAAATGCTTGAGCTTGATTTTGTAGCTCCGATACCTGGTGCGCTGTGGCTGACTTTTTTCCTTGTCATTATAAACTCGCCAAGATAATGGCCAAGCATTTCTGCAGTAATGGTTAATGGAACAAACTCTTTGCCGCTGTAAACCATAATGTTTCTATCCAATAATTGAGGTATAACAATCATGTTTCTGCAGTGTGTCTTCACATTATTGCTTTTTTTCTCCAATTTTTTCAAAAAACTTTTTTGAGCATCAGTAAACCCTTTGAGCAAAGATCTTCTCTGGCGTGCTGGAACTAATTGAGCAAATTCCTTAATAGTCATCTTTTTCAGTTCCTCTGGTGACTTGCCATAAAATTTCAATTCTCTTAATGCCATTATTACACCTTGTTATTTTTTGTTGTTATAATTGTTTGTTATTATAATTGATTATCACATACATTTAACTTCTATACTTAACTTATTGCTACATTATTTTTCTATTTCTTTTTCCTGCCTGTTCTTCTTGCTCTGACCATACCTACCTTTCTTCCTGGTGGCGCGTTCTTTGGAGCAACTCTGGCTTTTGATTTTCTTGAAGTTCTCTTATTGCCAAAAGGATGATCGACAGCGTTCATTGCGCATGATGCTGTTCTAGGATATAAATGATTCTTTGCTTTCATCTTGAAGAACATTGTACCTGCTTTCAAGAAGGGCTTTTCTGGCCTGCCGCTTCCTGCGACAATACCTATTGTTGCACGGCAGTTCACATTAAATGCTTTTTGCTTCTTTGAAGGCAATAATATAAGGGTCTGATTTCCAACCTGTGAAATAATTCTTGCAAATGTTCCTGAGCTTCTGACGAATTTTCCGCCGTCGCCAGGGACATTCTCAATATTATAAATCAAGGTACCTTCAGGTATATCTTTTAATGCTAATGTATTTCCCACATCAAGATTCTTGCTTCCGTTCTCAATTGTCTGGTTAACACAAATATTTTCAGGAGCAATCATTAATGAGGATTCGCCATTTTCATATTCAACTTTTACCAATGGGGCACTGTGCGCTGGACAATGTATAATATCAATTACCGTGCCTTTTATTGGCTCTTGCACAATAGCAGGATGTTTAGCTGCACCTTTGAAATTAAAGGATGGGCATCTGTATGTTGTGCTTCCCTTTCCTCTCCTTTGTGCAATGATTCTTTTACCCATTTTGTCCTCGTGAAATGTTTGATTGTTTTGTTTGTTTTTTGTATTTTATATGATTTGTAAGTTTTGTTTCAATTTTTTCTATTTGTTTATTATTAAATTAAAATTATTAAAGTTAAATTACATAATGCCTAGTTTGGTTGCGACATCTATTGCTGGCTTATCCATTGGCAGCTTTATTATTGCTTTCTTTGTGCCTTTTGATGTGATCATAGTATTCACTTTTGCTGGTTTTATTTTAAACATATCTTCAAATGCAGTTTTTATCTCTTCTTTGGTGGCCCGTCTTTCTACCATAAATACTAATTTGTTTTCTGATTCCATCAGCCTAATTGATTTTTCAGTTGATAATGGATGTTTTAAAATCATAAATGAATCCGTCATGATAATGCCTCATTACCTTATTTTTTTATGTTTGTCTTGTTTTTATCTTGTTTTGATTTTATTTTTATTAATTATAACATATATGTTTGTCTTTATGTTTATCTTCTGGTAAGTTATTAATTATTATATAAACAATTTTTCCTTGTCTAATTTTTCAATTGCGCCTTCTGTGAATAATGTCAGTCTGCCCATCTTGCAGCCTGGTGCGAGCAATTCTGCGTTTAGTTTTGATACTTCAACCACATCAACACCCGGCAAATTAAGTTTTGATAAACCACATTCTTTTGATACTACTAATAATGGCCCTTTTCTTTTCTTATACTTTCTTCCTCTCATCTTGCCTTTGCCTGCCCTTACTTTTTTTACTGCGGCTCTGATAAGGTCTTCTTTGAAACCCAATGTTTCTAAGATATTTTTAAGATCCTGTGTTTTGGTTATATCTTCAAGTTTGTTCTCGACTATAAAAGGATAATCTTTTGGCACTTTGTGCCCTCTTTCTTCAACCAATTGAGGAATAAGTGTTGCAGCAAGTGCGCTTCTTATTGCCTTCTGTCTTTCTTTTATGTTAATTTTCAGGTTCCACTGCTTGTCTGCTTTTGGAGGATGAGACCTTCTGCCGCCAACTGTGCCTGGAGCAACTGCACCAACCCAGTTGAATCTTATTCCTCTGTGCGACATAATTTTTCTAGGAACCCTTGAAATACCGTGGCCATAGCTTGTTTTGTACCAGTGTCTTCTTCTTGAAATCTTTGCACTTTGTCTTTTACCAGCTTCTGTGAAAGCGCCGTATGGCTGCCTTTTATTTGACCAAATTGAAAAAACAGCCCTCTCTACTAAGTCTGGCCTGATTAATTCACTGAACTGCACAGGCAGTTTCTTTTTACTGACGCTGGTTTTTGTTATTGAATACACAGGTAATTCCATTTTATATCCTCGTGAATATTATTTCTAAGTTTTGTTTATGTGTTAGGTTTTGTATTGGTTGTTTGATTATTTATTGATTTATTGTTGGTATTATTATTTTAATATTTGATTTTACTTTCCCTGATTTGAATCTAAATGAATATAATCTATTGCTGGTGCTTCTTGCGGTGATCTGTTGCCGTTAGTTCTGCTCGGAAAATTAAATCTTAATAATCTTTTTTTATGGCCTGAAAGCGAACCTTTGATTAAGATATAATCGCTTTTTACAAGACCATAACTTAAAAATCCGCCTTTAGGATTAATCTCTTCAACTTTGTCAGATATCTTTAATAACCATTTATTATATTCAGTTCTTGTGTGAAAACCCATTCTTCCTGCGTGTGCGACTCTGTACATCATATGCCCCTGGCCCCTCCATGCACCTAAACTGCCTGGGCCTCTTTTAGTTTTTTCTGCTTTATGCTGTCTGATCATAACACCAAATCTTTTAACTGGGCCTTGGTAGCCTTTGCCTTTTGTTACACCATGAACATCCAATAATTGGCCTGGCTTAAAAATATCATTTACTCTTATTTCTTTGCCAGCATGTTCTTTAACATAGTTTAGCTTGTCTTCATTTGAACCGCCAATGGCTAATTCAAAAACCTCTGGCTTCTTTTTACTGACACCGGCAAACTTTGGCTGTGTATAAACATTTATGCGAATATCATCATAATCAGTTATTGCGATACTGTTCAATTTTTCCTGTGATTCTTGTGCCGAGATTTGTGTTTTTGGCAAACTAAGTTTTCTGCCTAATTCTTTATCAGCATTAAACATAATCTCTTTTTTTAGAACCAATTTGTTTACATCATATTTGTAGAATCGGACAGAAAGAATCTTCAAAGGCGGGCATTCAACAACAGTAACGGGGCAAAAAAGCTCCTCGCCTTTTGTTTTGGATGTTTTTTTGTTATCTATAATAATAGTGTGTGTCATACCAACCTTGTAGCCTGCAAACCCCAAAGGTGTTGCTTGTGCCACGATAGGCCAAGACCTAACTCTAGGATAAATTCTTATTGCCTGTTTTCTAGGCCAAAACTGCATTGAGCCTGCCCTGGATTTGTGTGGTTGTCCCATTTTAAACCGTTAATTTACGTTTGAATATTATTTTTCTTTAATTGGTATTTTTTAATTGTTTATTTGTTGTTTGTCTGTTTGTTGTTTCTTATCTAATTTTAGACTCTTATCTCTAGGCCTAGGTAGGTTTCAATAGTTTAAACAGCCTATTGATAGCGCTTTTCAAGAATATAGGTTGTAACATAAAGGGATTATGTAAACAACATATTAGGTTGAATTCGCTTTTTCAGGCCTAAGTTATTGTCTATATGCATTTAATGTTATTAGATTTAAATGCTGTTTAATGATATTTTAGGTAAAAATGGCAGGTTATTTATAAAGGTTGTTGTTTTGCAAATTTTTTTTTGTGCAGTACATAGAAATATCCTAAAACATTTTATGGTGGACTATAACTCTAGTTCTCACTTAACCAATAAACATTTGCTTAACAGCACGATTAGCATATTCCAAATCCCCTGTTTCGTGATATGCTTTGTAAACATTTACCATTATAAGGCATGGTCCGCACATTAAATTAGAATGTCTGCTTCTTAAATCTGGATCAGTCACTATTCTACCTACCTCTTCTATGCCTTTATCTCTTAATTCTGAATGAAGTTTGTATGACCATGATTCAGGCAAACTGGCTATTATCTCTTCAACAGATTTTTCTAAAGGGTTGCCAATGCCGGGCATTAGCGGATAACCACAATGGCTTAAATCAAAAGGGATATTTCGTTGATAAATATGTTTAGGTGCTAATGGCACTGAACAATAACTTAAATTGTCTATTGAAAAAGTCGGAAAATCTTTTTCAAAATTAGCAAAATCAGGTTTAACACCAGAAGAGAAAAGAGGCAAAGCGAGTTCTAGCAAAGTTTCCTGTATTTGCGCTCTTTCATGTTCATTAAATGGTTTAATATCTTTGCCAGAACCTATGTTTAGAACAGGAACCATCTTAATAAATTGTATATCATGCTTTATTACTTCTTCAACAATTTCTTGAAGTTGCATATAATTATCATGATGAATAACTACCTCAACACCTGTTGGTAATTTAACGCATAAACTTTTTGCATAATCTAATGTTCTTATTGCACGTTCATATAATCCATTCATATTTCTAAATATATCATGCACTTCGCCAATACCATCGATACTTACCATAAGTCCAAATGTAAAGTAATCATAAATAATGGAATCTAATAATGCACTTCCATCTTCGTATTTCCCTGAAGGAATTTCAAAAGGCACATTGCTTCCTGTAAACCATCCATTGGTTGACATTGTAACCATTAACATCTCACCCATCATCCTGTCTGTCAGAGAAATTAGTTCGCTTTCAAGTGTGGGTTCTGAGCCAACGATACTAATGTGCCGAGTTTCAAGCCTTGCTGATAGAGAAATAATATTATCAATTACTTTCTTCCTTCTTGTGTACTCTTCCTCACTAACATTGCCCTCTTTTCTACCAAGATAACAATGTGAGCAATTAGTATTGCAATAAGGTTGTTTTAAAGGAAAACCTAGCTTAAAACCTTCAAACCTCTGAAAAAAATCTTTTTCGGTAGTTTTATCTGTATCAATTGTTGTAATTGTTGGAATAGATAAATCTGTCAAAATTAGTTAAGGATTAAATGTTAATGCTCTAAAATTTTTCTGTGAAATATGTTATAACTTTGCTCTAAAGCATTAACACCGGGAAGCTTTTCGCCTGCAAGAGCCAAAAGAAGAGCTCCTCCTGCAAGGCTGATATATTTTATTTCCATTTTTGGAACTTTGAAATGCGTTAACATAACAGTTGTGTCTCCGCCACCCATTACAGAATAAATCTTCTCGCTTCTTAAGGCACTCAGGGTTCTGCTGGAGCCACTGTTGAACTCTAAATCTTCAAATTTGCCGACTGGGCCTTTGACATAAACCAACTGCGCCTGCCCTATTATGTCAACATATCTATGGGTTGTTTTATCGCCAATATCAAGTATCATTCCTTTTTCAGCCAAATCAGGTGGAATATTAGTGATATCACATTCTATTCTTTTACGGTTAACCTGATATGCTACATCAGTTGGAAATTCAAATATATCCCTGTATTGCCCAAGCAATTCTCTTAAACGCGGTGCATAATCTATTATTGATTTGCCTTTGTCATCCTTCTTTTCAAGCAAAGCCATAGATGGTTTCCCAATATTAATTCCTTTGGTATAAAGAATGAGGTTTGCCAATAATCCACCTGTCAAAATATGATGAACAACACCTGTTTTTAATGAATGTTCTATTAGTGCAAAATAGTCCTGTATTTTTTTCCCGCCTAAAATATATACATTTTTACCTCGTGGATCATTAAAAAACCCATATATTTTAGACAATGAGGATAACTCTTGGTGCATACTTAGTCCTGCAATATTGGGAATTTCACAAAATCCAAGCAATGATCTGCATGGTCTGTGGGCAATTGAAAAGCCGTCGCTGATCATGTATTCAACATGGAGATCATCAATCAATGTCCTGATGAAGGGGGTTTGTGCATATTGTTCAGCAGACATCTTCTTGCTTTCACCTGGCATAAATCTTAGGTTTTCCAGCAATAATGCTTCTCCGTCTGTCAATTCGTGTATTGCTTTCATAGCAGCATCATTTAAATTGTCGCCGTCAAAAGTATTGCCGATAGAAGTTACAGGAACAAGATTATTTCTGAATCTCCACACCAACGGCCCAACACTGACATAATCAGGATTTCCTTCTCGTCCGTTATGTGTGGCAACAACAACTTTTGCTCCGTGTGATGTCAGCCATTTTATAGTATCACCTGCAGAAATAATTCTTTCATTCGGCTCAAAATTCCCCCCAATCAATGTTGTGTTAGTATCAACCCTTAAGAAAACTAATTTTCCGGTTAATTTGCCAACAAGTGAATCTAAGGTAAGATAATCCATTTTAAATAAAGGAAAGGTAGAGAAATATATAAAGTTTGTTAAATACATCTATTAAAGAGTAGTCATTCATTTGGCATAAAAGATAGTAAAAAGAAAAAAAGGAAATCCATTAAACAAATGCAAAAATCATAGAAATTACAGAGCAGGAAAACATAACAAAAACAAAAAAGCGGGCCTGATGGGATTCGAACCCACGACCTATTCAGCGATAATAAGCACGGCTTAATTACATACTTATTATCTCAGCTTAGAAGGCTGTCGCCCTATTTGCATTACATGTAAACCACTTAATTCAAGAGTTTACAGGTATCCAGGCTAGGCTACAGGCCCATAAGAATAAAAAAGTAGATAATAGTTTATAAAGTTAATGAAAAGTTCTGCTTCATTCAAAAATGTTTTATCTTTTTTGAGAAAAGTTTTAGTCCCTATTTTCCCCGTATGTTCTCCAATTTCAACGGCGCCCTGCAAAAATTGCAGTCCATTTCAGTAAAACATTCCATTATCCATGTTTCAACATCATTTACCATACTACATGATTTACATTTAATCTGAATATATTTCTTTGTTGGACCATCGTCTACACCATAAGGTAATTTTTGGATTATATCAACCATTGCGTCTGCCTTTTCAGTTTTCAGTGAGTCAGATGGTTGTTTATTAAAGTTTGTATTATTTATACTATTATATATAGTGGGGTTTAATAAATAAGTTTATAATGCCGGTATAATATCATAAAAGTGTAATCACACACAAAATCGATAAAGGATAGATACTGCATATTGGCTTACAACATTGTGGCATAACTTATTTTGGGTCAGTGCATAGTTTTACTGCCCCACACTCCAAAATCGACAATAAATATTTATATAACTTAATTTAGAATAACCATTGCAAAGGTAAATGAGATAAATAAATGAGGTGAGTCGAGTTGAGAAAAGCTCAAAGTGCTGCAGGAGCAGCAGGATTAGTTGCATTACTGGCTGTTTTTATTGTATTATATATGTTGTTATTGCCGCCGCAGGAAAGAGCAAATTTGCTTGGTGAACAATCAACAACCGGTACAGGCACTGGCACAAACCAAAACTTGCCATCAGGCGCATTTACTATTAATAAGACCGCTTTAACAGCTTCACCAGGAAGAATTGAATATCTTAAATTCAGCTCTTATGATCATCCTTTGCCTGCTGTAAATTTATACACGACAACAAGCGCAAAAATATTGGCTAAGGAAGAGTCATTATATGTTAAGAATGGCATCTTTGATTTTCTGTCGAGAAACGTAACATTTAAAGTTGCAGATTTAGAATACACTGACAATGTTCTGTTATCGGCAAATACTGAAAAAGCACAGGGCAGATTAAGGATTTATTTAAACAATGTAGTTATTTATGACGGTGACGCAAATCCTCTACCTGTAATAAATATAGACAAAGAGCTTCTTCAGGCAATGAATATTATTTTGTTTGAAGTTAGCCCTGTTGGCTGGAAATTCTGGACAACAAATGAGTTCACTTTGACAAAATTTCAGGTAACTGGTGATGTGATTGATGTAAGCGAACAAACAAGCAAGACATCATTCATTGTAACAGACACAGAAAAATTTAATCTGGAAAAAGCCACATTAAGATTTTTCCCTGACTGCAATCCCAATGACGTCGGTAAATTAAAAATTTATTTTAATAATCAAAATATATACTCTTCTATCCCTGACTGCTCGCAGTTAAACCAGCTTGATTTATCGCCGGATTTAATGTCGAGTGGCACTAATGATGTAACATTCAAGACAGATAAAGGGTATTATACTGTCTCGCAGCTAAATGTCCACACTGAACTGAAAAAACAAACATATCCAGTATATTATTTTGAATTGGATGAAAGATTGTTTGTTGGTGAAGAAGAAGACACCAATGCATGCGGAGAAGTTGATGGTGTCTGCCCTGCTAATTGTGATGAAGATCTTGACAGGGATTGTTGTTTTGAAACAGGCAACAAATACTGGTGCGATGTTGTGCCTAATGAGGAAGGCGACAGATGCATAGCAGTTGTAAGCAAAGATGTTTGCGGGCGATGTTTGACTGGATATGAAGACAGCACGAATAATGCGCCTGACGCATGTAAAAACATTTGCGGCGACGATAAAGACAATAAATGTCCTGTTGGCTGCAGTAAGAGTTATGATAAAGACTGCTGTTTTGCAGACAGTACTAACAATTATTGGTGTGATAATGTTCCAATCTATGGCATAGATCAAGTATGCAAGCCTTCCCTGACACAGTCACAATGTAAAGATTGCGCAGGAAAATATAAAACAAAAACAGGCGAAAGTTATAGCTGTGAAGATGGAAAAGAAACAGATATTAAAACACTAAGGAATGATTTTGATGTGTTTATTGTGTTTAGATTCCTTGACGATAAAGAGCATAAGGCAGCAAATATTTATGTCAATGGCCATAAATTTTATATTGACACTTACAAAGGAGAATATAAAAAAGTTATAAGCAATTATATTGAGCCAGGAAGCAATGCAGTCAAGATTGAGCCCGATATAAGCACATTGGACATTATAGAGCTAAAAATAGAAGTACAACCAAAAAAGTAATAAATCGATTGATGTTTTATTTCTTTGATTTGTTTATTTTGTGATACTAAATGTATAGTAAGTGACCTAAATAATTGAACTTGTTTTGTCACTTACTATATTTAAAGAACACAACAATTTGATCAATTATTTGTGTTCTTTATTATATCAACGCATATTTTCCATTGACTGTGTTAAATAAGTACATAATAGAAAATTAATAGATGGAAGGGATTAATATTTTAACAATAAAAGTTCCGTTAAAAGATGCTAACAAGGTTAAAACCATCTTGATTAGGGAAGAGAATCTTGACGGTAATTATAAAACATTAAAAGAAAGGCTGTTTGTTTATTTCCCTATAAAAACCTCGTTTAAAACAAAATATGTAATAACAAATAAAGAGCTAGAAACTCTTGAGCATCTGCCGCATTCACTTAAAGATGCACTTAAAACTATTCTTACAAAAGATGAGATGGAAAAAGTTAAGACTGCATATGATTGTATAGGTGATATAGCAATATTAGAGATTGACAGAGAGCTCAGAAAAAAAGAAAAAGTAATTGCGAATACGTTATTAAGAGTAAGAAGAGATATTAAAACAGTTGTAAGGAAAGAAGGGAGCCATGAAGGAACTTTTAGGGTTCAGAAAATGAAATATCTCGCCGGAGAAAACAAAAAAGAAACAATTCATAAAGAAAATAATATCAGATTAATGTTAGACATTGAAAAGGTATATTTCTCGCCGAGACTTTCATTGGAAAGAATGAGGATTGCTGAACTTGTCAATAATTCAAAAAGCAGAAAGTCAAAAAATAAAAAATCAGTGAATAAGGAAGATATTCTTGTAATGTTCAGTGGCTGCGCGCCGTATTGCTGTGTCATTGCAAAAAATGCCAAGAATAAAGTAAATTCAATAATTGGCATAGAGATTAACCCAGAAGGCCATAAATATGGTTTGGAAAACATTAAATTAAATAAGCTTGACAATGTGTGCAATATAAATTTAATTAATGGCGACGTGAAAAAAGAAATTCCTAAGCTGGCAAAAACAAATGCTACATTTGATAGAATTCTTATGCCGTTGCCAAAACACGCCGAAGATTTCCTGCCAGAAGCATTAGCTGTCAGCAAAAAAGGAACAATTATTCATTTTTATGATTTCTTGCATGAAGAAAAGTTTAATGAAGCAGTAGAAAAAATAAAAAAAGCATGCGAAAAAGCAAAAAAGAATTGTAAGATTTTAGAAATAGTTAAATGCGGCCAGCATTCGCCAAGAACATTCAGAATTTGTGTGGATTTTAGGGTTGAGTGAAGTAGTAGAATAAGATAAAAGATATCGAAAACAAAAACTAGCAGGTATTTCTTATTGGCATTCCTGTTGAATCAAATTCAACTTTAAATCCTCTTCTCACTACATATTGCCCAAAATTGTAGATTACTTTAGCCATAGCAAATGTTATTGCTCCATTTGGGTATTGTTCTTCTATCAACGCACTTCTTCGGGTTGTTTGCTCAATTGCTTCTTCAATTGTTGAAAATTTTTCATGAGGGGGAAGAAAATCATGTACTTGATATGGATGAAATCTAACTAATAAGCCATATCTTGGCTTATTACCATAATATAAATAAGTTCTATTAATCTGAACAATTACAATTTTATCGTCAACATTATAATGCCTTATCTTGAAATGGTCTCCTGATTTAATGTCATTATTTTCAAACGATTTTCTTAAACTAAATGTTTGTGAGAAAAATTCATCAGAATTTGTTGATGCTTCAATATCAGATACAACTGTCTTAAGTATATGTTCATTCTCATCAAATTCATCTCCTTCTTGGCCATAAAAAGCAATAGAATAGTTATCCCTAATTTTAAATTCTAATTTTAATTTTTCTTCATCTTTAACATCGAACGCTGATTTAAGACCAATCAAATAATCTTCTAGAGTAATTTTCATCATAATGGGTGTAAGTTATAGCAATTAATAAATATTTACTTTGTTAAATCATATGATACATTAAAATAAATTGCCCTTCTTCGTGAAAAGATATATAAACCATAATCAAATAACATCCTCTGCGCGCGATGAGATCGTGAACACCATGAGAGCGAAAGCAATGATCGACGGAAGTAACTTTCGAGCGCGCAATTTATATTGATTTCTTGGTTTGTTTAGCTGATGATATGTTTCTTAGATTTTTTCTTGTTCTCGTCATCTTTTCTGCTCACAACCAGTTTGTGGGACGCAGTCCACCGTCACATGAAAAAAGGTAAGAAGGTCTGAAGGTCAGATGGTTTGATGGAAACAATAAAAAGTAAGAAGTAAGAGGTTTGAGGTAAGAGGTACGATGATAACATCGTAGTTGTTCCTTCTTACCTCCTACTTCTTACCTTTTACCTTTTTTAGTGAAC
>JACQSP010000006.1 GCA_016205905.1 Candidatus Woesearchaeota archaeon | reverse complement strand
TAAACTAATTATTTCATGATAACTTTTTGCATATTTCATAATCATTTTTGCAAATAGTCCATACTTTTATTGCAGGGATTTTGAAATGTTTTTACAAATATTTGATGATGAAATGAACACTAAACACAAAAAAACTTCAAACAATAATATTCAAATAAACTTAAAAAAGGGGGAGTCAATTTAATTAATTCACTAAATAGAATGCTCACTAACTATATATTTAATGCGCTTAAATTAAATAAACTTAAGCGGGATTTCAAAACGATTTTTTTAGTCAGGAATCGGATTTTATTAGTAATTTTATCAGTTCTTAATTCTTTTTCATCAACTTCATCCAGTTTTTCTTCAAATGCTTATGTTCTTTCAGATTATTACACTTATAATCTATCAAACCAAACAAATCAAATAATCAAACAAGAATGTTCTATTCAACAAACAATTCTATTAAAAAAACCATAGTGGAGGGAAATGAGAATGAACAACAGCAAATTACAAAAAAAAGGTGTGTTAAGACAAGAAGGTATATTAGTACATGCTATGCCAAGCATACTCACTGGCCAGAGAATTCCAAAAGATTATTTTGTTACAAAAGGCAAAGGAGAAAGCGATATTACTGTGCATGCCGGCTCTTATCATCTTGCATTGAGAGAGGCAGGGATAGAAATGTGCAATATCATGACTTACTCTTCAATCCTGCCAAGCATTGCTACTGAGATAGAAAGGCCTGAAAAATTAACGCATGGAGCAGTCATGGAATGTATTATGGCAGTAGCTGATGCAAAAAAAGGAGAAAGAGCAACAGCAGGCATAATTTATGGCTGGCTTTTTAACAAACAAACCGGCGACAAATACGGCGGCTTGGTTTGCGAATATCATGGTCAATTAACCGAAGAAGAGGTAAAATCACAATTAAGGCAGAGTTTAGAAGAGCTTTATACAAACGGCTATTCAGAAGATTATGAAATGAAAGATATTAATTTAATAACAGACAGCATGATTCCTAAGAAAAAGTTTGGAACAGCATTAGTTTCGTTATGTTTTACAAGCTATCTTTTCCCTGTTATGAATTAAAGTGGAAAATTCTTCTTTTTTATAATTATTTTTTTCTTACTTCTTTAAAAGGTTAAGCATAAATAATATAAAAAACATACTTGTAACCCCATAAAAAACTTAAAATATAAAAACAACAAAAAAATACAGCCTAAAATGCCAACAAAAATAACAAATCTATTGAATTTTGGCGATTTGCCAAAAGGATATTATGGCAAGGAATCTCCTATAGTTATACTTCCTGTGCCTTATGACGGAACAAGCACATGGGGCAAAGGTGCTGACAAAGGGCCAGATGCCATTATAGAAGCTTCTGCTAACATGGAACTTTATGACATAGAAACAGATTCAGAAGTTTATAAAAAAGGAATATTTACAGACACACCTATAGCAGAAAGATCCTCGCCTGAAAAAATGGCTGATGCAGTTTATACTCGCGTTAAAGAACACTTAAATAACAATAAGTTTGTTGTGCTTCTCGGCGGGGAACATTCTGTAACAATTGGCTGTGCAAAGGCGTATGCTGAACACTTTAAAGGCAAAGATAATAAAGGCTCAAGCAACCAAAATAACGCAGTAAAAAATAATACACAAACAGATGATTTTTGTGTTCTACAACTTGATGCGCATTCTGATATGAGGCAAGAGTATCAAGACTCAAAATATAATCATGCTTGTGTCATGGCAAGAGTGCAGGAAATGTGCCCTGTTGTTCAGGTTGGCATAAGAAGTATGGATGTTTCTGAACGAAAACATATTAAAAAAGAGAGGGTTTTTTTCGCAAAAGATATAAAAGATATTTATGCTAACAAAGGAACAGCTAATGATTGGATTGAAATGGTTGTATCAAAGTTAGGAAAAAAGGTTTACATCACAATTGATTTAGACGTATTAGACCCTTCGATTATGCCGTCAACAGGAACACCTGAACCAGGCGGTCTTGGCTGGTATGATGTTTTAACATTAATGAAGAAAGTTTTTGAAAAAAAGGAAGTTGTCGGATTTGATATTGTTGAGCTGGCGCCAAATAAACAAAATAAAGCACCAAACTTCCTCGCTGCAAAGCTTGTATATTCAATGCTGAGCTATAAGTTTAAAAATTAGTAAGTCGTTTGTCGTGTGTCGTAACAGCTGATTTTTGTGTTGGTTTTTGCGTTTACGACAAACGACCAACAACTTACGACAAACGATCAAAAAGGTGAAAAAAATGGAAAAACTGCAAAAAAAAGATTTTATGAAAGAGACTATAAAACATATAGACATTAAATCATTTGATTCAACGCCTATAATCAATTCTTTTAGAGAAATGTCTTTCACTTCACGGGAGATTGCAAGGGCAACAGATATTTTGAATATGATGGTCAGCGACAAAGACTGCACAACCATATTAACTTTGGCAGGAAGCACCAGTGCAGCAGGATGTATGCAGGTATATGTTGACATGGTCAAGCATAACATGGTTGATGCAATTGTTGCAACCGGCGCATCTATTGTAGACATGGATTTCTTTGAAGCATTAGGATTTAAACATTACAAAGGAAGCCAATTTGTTGATGACAAACAACTAAGGGAGCTTTACATTGACCGAATTTATGACACTTATATTGATGAAGAGCAATTGCAGGCATGTGACAAAGCTATCAAAGAAATAGCTGAATCACTAGAGCCGAAACCACATTCTTCACGAGAATTCATAAAAGAAATGGGCAAATACCTAGTGAAACATTCAAAGAAAAAGGATTCTTTAGTACAAGTTGCTTATGAGCACAACGTGCCAATCTTCTGTCCTGCATTTTCAGATTCGAGCGCTGGTTTTGGATTAGTGTTGCACCAGACTGAACATCCTGACAAGCATGTTTCAATTGATTCTGTTAAAGATTTCAGAGAGCTTACACAAATAAAAATAAAAGCTAAACAGTCAGGTGTGTTTATGATAGGCGGCGGTGTGCCAAAGAACTTTGCGCAGGACACAGTAGTTTGCGCTGAGGTGCTTGGTATTGATGCTCCTATGCACAAGTATGCTGTCCAAATAACCGTGGCAGATGTAAGAGATGGTGCATGCTCAAGCTCAACCCTGAAAGAAGCATCTTCATGGGGAAAGGTTGACACAGTTTACGAGCAGATGGTCTTTGCTGAAGCAGGCTCAGTACTGCCTTTGATGATAAGCTATGTTTACCACAAAGGAGACTGGAAGAAAAGAGTAAAAAGAGAATGGGCAAAGATATATTAGTGTATAACATTCAAATTTAATAATTATAATTTATAATAGTAAGAAGGTAGGATGGTAAGAAAGTTTGATGGAAACAATAAACTGTAAAAAGTAAGAGGTATAAGGTAAGAGGGAATGACTACGATGTTATCATCGTACCTCTTACCTCATACTTCTTACCTCCTACCTTTAACTCCATCAAATCTTCCAACCTTCTTACTATTTATGATAATGCTCTAAAAACTTTTGTGAATGATTAAATATGATACCAATCCATCCAGTTTATCTAATTGTCGGCTTTGGAGGAGGTATTTTTCTCTTTATCAAAGGTTTTTTGTGGCTTAAAAAAAAGCGTTTGATAGAAAATATACCTACTTCAAAAATAAGGTCAATTGCAATGGGTCTTGTTGAGATTTATGGAGAAGTTGTTCCTTGGAAAGGTGTGCTTAAAAGCCCATTCTCCAATAAAGAGTGTGTTTATTACAAATTTTCCATTGAAGAGTATAGGCGTGCAGGAAAGCATAGTTCTTGGGTAACTGTAAAAACTGGCGAAGCGGGAATGAATTTTTATATCAAAGATAATACTGACAAAGTATTAATTGATCCAACAGAAGCAGAGGTTAATGTTTTGCAGGATTACTCTTTCAGCTCTGGATTTGGCAAAGATCCGCCGTTAGCAATCAAACAATTCCTTAAAGTAAATAATATGAATTTTGAAAGTTTCCTCGGCTTAAACAAACAGATGAGGTATCATGAATATTTTATTGCACCTAAAGACAAGCTATATATTCTTGGCACTGCTGATGACAATCCTTTTGTAAAAGACGGCAATTCAACAAAAAATACAGAGGATATAATAATACAAAAAGGCAAGAATAAAGATATTTACTTGATATCAGATAAAGATGAAAAGGAAATATTAAGCTCATTAACATGGAAGGCATTCGGCGGCGTATTCGGCGGTGCTGTGTTAACTATAGGCTCTTTAATAATAATACTGATAGACTTAAAATTATTATAAATCAATAATCATTATAGTGGTGGACTTTAATATCTGTATCTTATTTGTTAAAGTCCACGTATATAGACACGGAATTATTACAGATTAAATGAATAATTTATATTCAATCTTTATTTAATCTGTAAGATTATAAATTTAACCTAATTTGATAAGTTAAGTTAAATTTACAATAAAGATACATAAATTAGTGTCCGTGCCTACACCGTGGACTGCGTCCCTAAAACAGACTGTAAGCGGAAAAAAGAGGTTAAGAAACAAAACCTCAGCTAAACAAATACAAATAGGATTATCATTCAATACCTTCTCTCTCTTCATAATCATTCAAACATTTCTGTTCGCATTCTTCCTGTGTTTCAATTATACTTGGTGAAGAGCACTGGCTCATGCAGGTTTTGTAAGTTAAGTCATATCCTTCAACCTGCTGATAAAGAAGCGATTGTTTGGCATTGTAGCCAAGATAAACTGCAAATCCTAATATAAGAAGCAAAATAAGAGCTACAGCCACATAAAACTTTTTTATCATATCCATTTTATCAACTCTGTTAATACGGATTATTATTCAGAATATTTATATATTTTATCTTTAATTCTTTAGATTATGGTTTTTTCAGTTGAATTTAAGGCTAAAGGGCACGAAAATCTGTTAGGCACGCACAGAAATACTTTAGAATTTACCAAAGACATTAATCTTACAAAGAGAGGAGACTGTATTATTGGAGTCAACAGTGATTTTTCGCTGGAAGAGCTGAAAAAATTAAAGGGCAAGATTAAAATTAATATATCTTTTTCTGATATTCACGGCAAATTGATTTCTGATGAATTAACAGCTGAAGCCAATGAAGAATTTAATGATCCTCACGAAATGGTTGTACGAAAAACCGTTTTTAAGGACAAAAGAACATTCGCAATAAATGCCTCAAAGGCAGCGAAAGATATAAAGCGTGAATTAATTGAACATTTGAAACATCCTGACGCTGTTTTATCTGTAATTATAGTAAACCAACCAAAATAAAGGAGATCAATCCCTCATGAAAACACAACTAAGCAACAGCGAGACAAAAGAATTAATGAAATCTCTCGAGGCTAATTATCATCTAAAAAATATCCTCAACAAAAAAGATATTGTTGTAAGAGAAGATAATCTGCTCAAAATTAACAATAAAGTTTTATTCTTTTTCTATAAAGAAGGCCAGATGGAAAAATTAATTCCAACACTTAAACTTATTATCGAATTATGTGAGAGAATAAAAGAAACAAACAGCCTAAACGAAATAAAAAATCAAGGAGAAACAAATAACATAAAACAAACAAGCCTTAAAACAATAACTGTTGATAAAGGCGCTGTTAAATTCGTTGTAAACGGCGCTGATATAATGCGGCCTGGTATCACTAAGATTGACGAAGGCATACAAAAAGGCGAAGTAGTTATTATACTGGAAGAAACGCACCAAAAGCCGATTTCTATCTGTGTTTCTGAAGCATCCTCAGAAGAGTTAAAGGCAATGACACAGGGCAGGGTATTAACAAATATTCATTTTGTCGGCGATTCTGTGTGGAAAAGCAGTTGAAACACAGGAAGATATATACTTAAAAACTCCCTTGTAAATTCTTTGATGCTAAATCTTTCTTAGTAATTTTCGCACTTTTTGGTATAATTTTCTTCGTAAAATACCCTTATAATTCAAATCTCTTAACTTTACAATGTATTAAAAATCGTTCTTTCGGGAATGCTCTCTGAAACGATTGATAAAAGTCTATTTTACCGAAGATAAAATTATCGTTTTAGTCTTATAAGAGTTGTTCCTGTCTATTTTATCGTCAATATTTTTATTTTTTTATCATTCATCTTAGTAGGCATTCTCGTTCTTTCACTACCTATTTGTTACTTCAAGGTGGGGGTAAACATAAACTTTATAAAGCGTTTTGCTTTCCTAGGGCACTATGCCAAACGTGGTATTGAGAAAGCCTATAGTGACACCAGTAGATATTAGATTATCAGAATTAATTACAAATGAGGCTACACCATCAGATGAAAAAAGAGAACTTCTTGAAGATATCCTAAAAGTGGTTTATCAAGGCCAGGAATCAAAGCCAGATGGCGAGGATAAGGAAATTCTTTTATATGCATTAGAAGACATTTCTAAAAGATATGAAGAAAGCAGGAATAGAAAAAGCGGTGCTCTATATGTAAACCATCCAATTTCTGCGGCGAGAGTTGCTGCTTTAACCGGAGATACTATGGCTGTTCTTGCTGCATTATATCATGATACTGCTGAAGAATATATTGAAGGCGAACATAGAAAATTTATTAGTGAGCAAACTGATTCTGTTAGTAAGCGTATTAATTCATTATATGAATCAAAAGCAAAAGAAGCATTTAGCAGAAGTTGGAGTCTTTTAAAAGAAAGACAGAGAAAAGTCATCAGAAAATCAATTAAACAGGATATAAGCAGTATCAGAGAGCAAGCAGAGAAAGCTAAGAAAAGATTCCTTTCTCAAGAACCAGAATTAATAAAGGAATACTTAACTAATTTAGAACAGAATTTCAGCACTGGTTTGATTTTGCGCGGAATTGGTGAAGACAGAGCAAAAGAAATCAGTAAAGAGCTTACGTCAACAGTTTCTGCGCTGACAAGAAATGTTGATGACAACTATTACAAAGCAGTTGATAAGATCATATCACCTCGTGATGAACTTTCACCACAAACTAAGTTTAGAGGTGTACTAACTAAATTTTCAGACTGTTTGGTAAACACAGAAATTGTTGACGACAAAGTTTATTCGCTCAAAGAGCTGGCTGAAGCTGTAAGAAGCAATAACACAGAGGCAATTAGAGAATTTGCCAGACTGACAGAAAAGGCAAATAAAAGACACAAAAAAGAAGACAAAACAGGAAGAGTATTGGGGCATAAAAGAGTGTACAGAATATTCAAAAACTATTTCTTGATAAATTCTTTCAGAACTTATAAGCATCACATGCATATTTCTAATGTTTTTCATCAGTTAGTAACTCAAGGGCTTCTGGACAGGGCAATGGTTGGAAGCGGTTTGTTGGAAGATATGGTAAAACTCACTGACAATTATTACATGCATAAAAACATTGCAGGAGTGCAAGAAGGTAATTTATTTAGGGCTTTAGAAACTTTGAGAATGTTTTCAGGAGAGGTGGACGCCCAGTATATGTTAAGTGAACCTGAAGAGAGACGCAACTTTGTTCACAGATGTGTTAAATCAGGTTACTTCAGATACATTAAAACTGTTGAAGAGCTCGGTGTATTAATTGAAAGATATACACGAGAAGCAGACGAGTTTATGAAAGTAAAGGATACTCTCGAATTACTTGAAGAAGCTTTAATAAAGAGAAACAAGGATTGCGCCAAAGCTATTCTTGACCATTTAGTTAGTTATCATCCAACAGTAACCCCGCAAAAAGTTGTTGATATTTTAGAAAGAAACAGGAGTTATATACATGCAAAGGGATATGATTTTGTAACTATGCCTTCTGATTCAACAGTGCAAATAGAGAAAGATGAAGAGCTTGGTGAATTAAGAGTGCATTTAGTTAACGGCACAAGAAAGTCACTTGAAACACCAGACGGACTTATAGTCATGTTTATTGATGCTAAAGTAAAAGGAGAAGATACAAGGCTTGATGAATTATATTCAAATAAAATTAATATGTTCTGGGCAGCTTTGGCAGCCAAAACATTAGGTTATAGTTATAAACATAACTCAGATTTTGTTCTTACCGGCTTAGATACAAAAGGAGCGCATCCAACACGGTCTATTACAAAGTAGATGAATTGTTGTTTTGTGTAGTCTTGATATTTTTATTGTACTAATTTTAAACTTTTTTTAAATAATGGTGAACTATAGTTTTGATGGCACGATGAAACTTAAAATGAGGGGGATAACGAAACATTTATATACTAATTAGTGAACACTTGTTCATATAAAGGTGAACATATGTACTTAAACAAATCAACAGTAAAAGTCTTACAGTTATTTACTGGGCATATAACTGAATCCTTTGCACTTAGAGAAGTAGCAAGAAGGCTAAAAATGTATGTGTCTCTTACTCATCGAGCAATACAGCCCTTAATAACAGAAAAGATTGTTCTACAGGATAAGCACAAATTTCTTAGCTTAAATTATAAAATTCACCATGAAACCTTTGCATTTGTTGAGTATCTAAGAAGGGATGAATTGCTAAACAAGGTTAAATATAAAGATATAGCCTTATTTGCAGAGGAGGTTATAACTAAAATAAAAGAAGACAATTTTATTCTGCTTGTATTTGGCTCAACAATAGATTCAAAAAAACCAAGAGATATTGATATTCTTTTAATCGTGGATAACACAAACAAAGTTGATTTTCATGAAAAATTTCTACATAATATTGCATCAAATTATGATTTGCCTTTTGAGGAAAGGGTTATTAGTTTTGAAAGTGTTTATGAAATGCTCGCTAAACGTGATGAAATGAATGTTATGAATGAAATCCTAAACAAACACATAATTTTATATGGTGCTGAATTATTTTATAGATTAATTCAAAGGGGGCGATCTTAAATGCTTGAAGATAAAAAGCTCAAAGAAGCACAAAATAGAGTAAAACAATACAAAAATGAAGGAATTATCAAAACTAAAGGAAAACCAGAATATGTAACTTTTTTCCTTAAAAACGCCGATGATTCTGTTGATTCTGCAAAAGCATTATTCGAATTATCGACAGACCCAGAAAAACAGAAGTATTTAGGCTTCACAAGCTTTAACGGATTATTGTGGGTAGTCAATGCTAGCTACTACTGCATGTTCTACATGGCAAGAGCCTTGTTAGAGAATGAAGGCATTAAGATAAAAACAGAACTTTCAATCCATGTAGTAACTTTTGACACTATGATTTCATATTTTTATCTGACAGGAAAATTACAAAAGGAGTTATTGAATGATTTTATTGAAGCAAAAGAAGATGCTGCTGAACTATTGGGAAAACAAAAAGCAGACGAACTTATTGAAGAATATTTCTTTGAAAAGAATAAGAGAGGAACATTCACTTATGATATGGGCGAAATCCTTGTTAGATCAAAAGCAAAGACTTCGCTTGAAAGGGCACAGAAATTCAGAAGAGAACTTAAAAAAATAATCATGAAGAATAGAAAATAATATGATGCTTTAAATTATTGAGAGTGTAATGATTTTATGGTAGTGTAAATAATTTTGTTGACTATAACTAATCTTCACTCTTTATCCTTCTTTCTTTTGGTATATGATTAAGAATTATTCCGTCCTTTAATCTGCCGCAGCCGAAGAAATCGTTTTTATATTTTAGGATTACAAACGCATTTTCCTGTTTTGCATTTTCCAGTTTTTCATTCTTTTTTTCATCATTCATTTTCTTATTATAATCCTTCATTTCAATCTCATTCTTTCTTTCGCTTTTTAAGTTGTCATTAACCTTAATTTCAATATCATACCCTCTTATCCATAATCTCATCAGGCCTTCGCTGATTTCCACAACATTTTTTGTTGCAAATGGGCCAATAATCTGCGAGCCTTCAATACTTAGTCTCATTTCACTCCCTTTATTATTCTCATTCTCTTTCAGCTCTCCAAAATAAAGGCCAAGTGAAGAAATATGCAGTACATCTAAATTAATATTTGAGATTGAAGGGTCTATAATATTTATTCTGTTATCTCCATTAATCATAAATACATAATTAAGTTTTTCTTCATATACTTTTTTTAGCCCATACTGTGTTTCAAGAATTTTAAATATTTCTTTGATTCTTTTTCTGTTTAAAAAGTGAAGCTGCGCCATTTGTTTTATTATGGATTAGTTTTTATTTATATAAGATTCCATTCAATTGTAATATTCTTCTGTTGTACTTCTAAACGCCCCAAACAGGATTGCTCTTTCTCATAATCTCTGCGATTTCATTAAGCACTTCCTTCTCGTCAGGAGACAAATATTCTTTGTAACTTTTTAGTTTTCTGAACTCTTCTTCTGTAATAGAAACATACAATATGTCGCGCTCGTGAATCTGCCTTCCTACTGTTACTCCATCCATTGCAACAGCCAATTGCTCTCCTCGTTTAGTTTCTGAAACATTATCTTTTCCTGATTTCATAGACTTAACCTTTGTGATTACTATACCGTCAGGTTTCATCAGTGGAACATTGACTCTTATTAACCCCGATAAGACCTCTACACCGACAATCGCAGGATTTAGCTGCCTGAATGTGTGGTTTGGAAGTATTTGAAATTTGCCGCCTCTTGTTAATTTATCCAACCCTTCTTTTTCAATTCTCTTCTTTTCATTTCCCTTCCATAATTCATATTCTTCTATTAACTGGTAGATAACTTTGCTCATTAAATTTTTAACAGCTGTTTCCTTTTTCACGCTTGTTTCCTGCAAATGTACCTGTGCATCGCTGTTTAGCTCGACATTAAAGCCCATAACAACTTTCAGCTCAGGTTTAGAATTTGCCTCTGCTTCAATAATATCTTTTTTAGTGACATTGCCTATCTGCGCTTTTCTTATAGGTATTTTTTTCTCTCTCAACAATATAATCAGCGCCTCTAAAGAGCCTAAAGCATCTGCCTTTATTATGATTCCCTCATTGTCTGTTTCAATAATAACTTGCTGTATCTCTTCCTGAATTTTTTGCTTGGTTTCTTCCAAAGAATCCTCTTTCCCAAGAACACACAACGGCATTCCGGCAATTGCTTTGTCTAATTCTGGCGCAGCAATCTTCACGCCGGTTGCAGCGCAAACCTGCTTGACATTTTTGAATTTGCTTTTTTTGTCTCTCATCTCTGAAAGCGGCGCAGGCTCAAGCAGTGCCCTTACTTTTGTGACAATTGGGGTTTCAAGACCGCCGATTATAATCGTATCATTGACTTTGATAAATCCTTCGTAGATAATAACGTCGACTGTTTTTCCCAAACCTAACTCTTCTTTCACTTCAAGAATGCTTCCTTTTGCGCTTTTGCTCACATCGCATTTTAAGTTGTTAGAGAGATATTTTTGTGTCAGGCCAGCCAAAACCATTAACAGTTCAGGCAAACCATCTCCTGCTTTTGCAGAAACAGGAACTATTGCAACTTGTTTTGTGTAATCTCCAACCCTGTCAAATCTTTCGCTTTCAAAGCCAAGCTCGTATAATCTTCCGACGAGCTCATACATCTTTTTCTCTATCAGCTCCTGTGTTGAGACGCCCTGTTTTGATATGTTTTCCAGCAGTGCAGGGCTTTGGGTTTTCCAGCCGGAAATCATATCTATTTTATTGGCAGCGATGATAAACGGTGTTTTGGAATTTTTCAGGATTTCAATAGCTTCAATTGTCTGCGGCTTAAAGCCTTCGTTTATGTCGACAACAACTATCGCAATGTCTGCTAGATTGCCCCCTCTTTTTCTTAGGTTGGAAAATGCAGCGTGGCCCGGCGTATCAATGAATAATAAGCCAGGGATTACGAGGGTTAAGCCAAGTTTTTTTAGTAAATTTCCACAGATTCTGTTTATAGTTTCAGCAGGAATAATTGATGCGCCAATTGCCTGTGTGATCTTTCCTGCTTCTCTCTCTGTTACAGAGCTGTGCCTAATTGTATCTAACAAGGTTGTTTTGCCGTGGTCAACATGGCCCAATACAGTTACAATTGGCTGTCTGATGATTTCTTTTGTATTCTTTGTCTTTGTTTCTTGCGCCATTTTCTCAACCTGTTTAGAAAAAGAAGAGGTGTTTTTAAATGTTGTTGTGGAATTAATATATTAATTACTGTTTTCTGAGTGTTAGGTTTTTGTATTCATAGGTTCGTCGCTAGTATATAATTCGCTTTTGTTCAGTTTCAAGGCGAAGCCACACGTCTCACAAAAAATGTTTGAAAGTTAGAAAGCTTGACAGCTTGAAAGTGCGCTTTGCGCAGATAACTTTCGAGCTTTCAGACTTTCAAGCTTTTAAACAGTTTCATGTGACGGTGGACTTCGTCCCTAAAACGGGTTGTGAGTTTATAACGTGAAAGGAGCGAGAAAAAGAAATTGAGATAGAAAAAATCAGCTAAACAAATACTTATTTCTATAACACAGAATATATTCATTAAACTCTATAAATCTTTATAAGCAACGCTCAAATTCACATACAATATGGTAACTGCAAGGAAAGCAACAGAAGTAAGCGCACACGATGTCAGCAATGTCAAAATAGCAATTATTGGCGGCTCTGGCATAGGTGACAGTCTCGAAGGTTTAGGCGAATTTAAGAGATTTGACACGCAATATGTTGAACTAAGAGTTGAAGAGGTGTGGAAACGAATCGGTGTTGAATTAAATGGTTGCTGCCGTACAAGTGGTGTTCATAATTCCAAGGTTCGTACAACTCTCATCGCAGGTAATCAACAAGTATCTGGACTAGTTGAATTTAAAATAGAGCATGATGACCTTTTGCCAGGTGTAATTGAATACAAAGAAAAAGACGGTGTTATATTCATCCCAAGACATGGGCATAGTGTAAGATATGGCCCTTCATGCTCACAATATGCAGCTAATTTAATTGCAGCGAAAGCTCTCGGCGCTAATGTTGTTATTGCAACCAGCGCAGTTGGAAGCCTTAGATCACAAACAATAAAACTCGAGGATTTAGTTGTTCCTCATGATTATGTTGATGAATCAGGAAGAAATGATAATATTTGGGGTGTTGGATTAGTAATACATTTTAATCCCCGTCCAGCATTTTCTGAAGGGTTAAGAAAGATTTTGATTGAATGCGCAAAAGAAGGCGCCTATTTTAATAATGTTCATGAGCATGGTGTTTATGTAACAATCCCTGGCGACAGATTCAGTTCATCAGCAGAGGGAATGAAAAGATCAACTTATGCAGATATTATCGGTATGACAGCTAACCCTGAAGCGCAGTTTGCAATGCAGTTAGGATTGGAATATGCTGTTGCAGCATTTCCTGTTGATTATGACTCAGATGCAAATCATGAACAGGGTACTTTAGAAATAATGAGGCGGTTGTCTGAACCACATAGAGTTCCTGTATATCTTTCAAACGTAATTCAAAGAACAAAAGATTACGTTGCAGAGTGGTATACACGAGGAACAAAATCTATTGATCAATTAAATGGTGGGTTAATTCCTTGTAATTTGGGTTTAATACAAAATTCACATCTGCGTAAAATTGCTGAAGAATTGGTTAGGACTTATTGCAGGTAGTGTTCTCAGCAAAATTCAAAATGATGTTCTAAATAAAGTTATAATAAATCTTCAATTATTTTGTCCTTTTAGTATACTAAAAGTCCTTGAGGTTCGAACAAAAATCAAGGACTTTTGTATATCAAATGGAATTAGTTTGTTCGAAAACTAATTCAATTTAGTATATATACCTCCAAGTAAATAACAATAAATCTTTACTCTCTTCTTTCAACAATTTAACTACTAATAAGTGGCTACAAAAACGAAAGATTTATATACTAGTTCTTCCATATAATAGGTTATGGTACAATATAATACTGAAGAAGATAATGAAAGAATAAGAAAAGCGAAGGAATCAAGATTTATAAAATTGATTTGGTTAGCTTCTGGTGGATTTTTATCTATATTTTCTACTGTACTGTTAGGTGAAAACGCAGTTGATTTTTATAAAGATGCATATAGAGAATGGCAAAAACCAGCGAGGGTTGTAGAACAATCAGTTGCAAATCCAGAACCCCCTAAGAATCCTTTATTTGAAGATTCAGGAACTCAAAACTCAGGAACTCAAAAAGGAAAACAATCTATACAAAAAAAAGGAAGTAAAGGAAGTAAAAAAGCACAAACAACTATTCCTTCTACAACATCTCATCCTACAACAACCCATCCTACAATAACCTCTTCTACAAATCATACAACAACACAAAAACCAGCTCCAAAACAAGAGCCAAGAACTGCAGAAATGGACAGTCTCACTTCTATTGTCTTAAGTTATATGGCACAACCAAGATTTACAAGCTCTAACTTTACAGGACAGATAACTGGAACAAGCGCAGAATTAATGATGTATGACTTAACTGAGGGAATGGTCTATTTTTCAATACCAGTTAACAAATATAATAAACAGGATTTACAAAGATTGTCAAAAAATCCTGGTGCAATTAGATGGGGTCAAACACAGGATGGAAAATATGAAGGCAGTGTTGTATTGCTTGAAAAATATGGTTTTAGAAAACCAGGACATTATTTTTTAAGATTTCCTTCAACAGATTTTAGGGTTAATCCATCAGTACAGATAAGTGTCCCTTATAAAAGTGCAACATACACATTTTCTTTAAAAGAATTAGAAAATTTTGCTGAAAATAGAAGTATTCATGGTGGTTCTCTCAGAGTTAATTTAGGAAGAAATAGTAATGGTGTCATTAATTTTGTGTCTAATCATGGTGCTTTTGTTGCAAAAAAAGGCGAGCCATCATTGGAAAGATTAGTAAATTCATTAGTTCCTTCTCCAATATCTAATGAGCATACTGCTCAGCGGCTTTTGGACTTTGTAACACGTGAAGTAAAATATGACGAATCAGAAGTAACTGGTGGTGCTGAAGTTTTGAAAAGACCTAATGAAGTGCTGATGACAAGAGGTTCTGATTGCAGTGGAAAAGCCATACTTTATGCTTCCTTATTGGAACAAGCAGGCGTTGATTATAGGCTGGTTTATTATGATCATCATATCTCTGTTGCAGTAGAATGGAGATATAGTTCACCAAACGGATTAGGATTAATAATAGACAATAAATTATTTTCTATTGCTGAAACTACTTCGGAAACAGGATTTATAATCGGTGGTAGCAGGGTTAAAAATATAGATATTAGCTCTTCAAACGTTCAATATATACAAAAACCAGGAGAAGATTCAAAGTTACAAGATTTCAGAACAGGAAAAGCAGTTGAATTTTTATAATTCTTTTTTCTTAAGAAACATAATCAGTTCATTATATTTTATTCGGCTTCACTTTTAATTTTTTAAATTTAAACTAGTATTTTCTTCAACCTTCTTAAACTTGAATCCATAATGTATAATTCCCTCGTCGCCAGAAGCAAGAAATTTTCTAAATATCATTTCCACTTCATCGCCAATCTTTATCTCTGAAACATCGCAGTCTGCTATCTGTGTGGTTATTTTTGGCCCTTCATCCAGCTCAATTATTGCGACACAATAAGGAGTCATTTCTGAGAATTCTTCTGGAGAAGATTTTATTTCTGTGTAAGTAAGTATTTTTCCTCTTGGTTTTAATTGATGAGGTTCAAACTTCTTTGAGCTGCATTCGCACAAGTATGCCTTAGGAAAATAAATCTTGCTGCACTGTGTGCATTTATTTCCTTCTAACCTGTATCTTTCAGGATATCTTCTCCATCTGATTATTGGGCTTTCTCTGTACATTATTTCACCTGTTTGAAAGTTTGAATGCTTGAAAGTCTGAAAGTTAATTAGTCTTTTTTATTATCTTTATTAAGTTTGATAGCATTCCTTGGACTTTTCTTGTTTTATTGATTACTTCTTCACATTCACCCTCTTTTATATACTAAAAGTGATTAATTTTCATACAAATTAATCACTTTTGTATATACAAAAGTGCAAAATAATGTTCGATTATTTTGCACTTTTAGTATATATTCTAAGTCTTTTGATAAGATTATACAACATTCTGTTTCCTTTGCTGAACCTAACGCAATAATTAAATGCTTTAAAAATTGATTTTGAGTTCCTGATGTCCCTTCAGCAATATTCAATTCAATACTGATACATGCTCTTCTTAATTGTTGCGTTAAACCATAACTTTCTTCTTTTGGAAAAATTCTTGAAATATTATATATTTGAATGGTTAAATCATGAGACTCTTTCCATACATTTAGATTTTTGAAATCTTGAGCCATTTTTATTAATTCATTTAACTTTCAAACAATCTACCTTCAAGCTTTCCTACCTCGAAAACACATGAACAACAACCGTGCTTCCTGTTCCGCCGACATTATGCGTTAATCCTATCTGCGCCCCTTTTACCTGCCGTTTTCCCGCTTCTCCCCTTAACTGTTTGACAATTTCCCATGCCTGTTTTATTCCTGTTGCGCCGATTGGATGGCCGCAGGCCTTTAATCCGCCGCAGCTGTTGATTGGAATCTTTCCGTCAAAATAAGTCTGGCCTTCCTCCATAATTTTTCCTGCTTCTCCTCGAGGAATTAAACCAAGGTCTTCAATAGCCATGACTTCTGCAATTGAAAAACAATCATGAACTTCTGTAACATCCACTTTGTCAATACCTATCTTTGCCTGTAATAATGCTCTTTGCACTGCCTGTGTTGTTGCTGTGATTTCTGTCAATGATTTACGTGCATGCAGGCTTAATGTATCATTTGCCTGCCCACTTCCAATTATCCAAACAGGCTTCTCACATTTTTTAGCAACCTCTTCACTGGCTAAAATTATTGAAGCGCTTCCGTCTGTAATTGGCGAACAGTCCAATAATGTCAATGGATCTGCGATAATTGAGCTGTTAATTACCTGATCAACTGTAATTTCATTATGAAAATGAGCAATAGGGTTAAGTGTTGCATGCTTATGATTTTTTACGCTGACTAAAGCAAGCTGTTCTCTAGTTAAACTATATTTGTGCATATAAGCTCTTGCCATCATTGCATACAGTCCGCAGAATGTCAGCCCTTGTGTGCCTTCCCATTCTTCATCTCCTGCACCCATCAATCCTGTTGTTGCCTGCCTTGTCTGCACATCTGTCATTTTTTCCACGCCGTTAACCATAACAATATCAGCTTCTCCTGAATTGATTGCATGAATGCCTTGTCTTATTGCAACGCTGCCAGAAGCGCAGGCTGCTTCGACGCGGATAGAAGGAACATTGATGTTTAGAATTTCACTTGCCATGCTGCCAAGATGGCTCTGTCCAGAAAAAGTGCTTGAGCACATATTGCCAGTAACTATCATATCTATATCTCTCTCGCTTAAACCAGCGTCTTCTAATGCAAGCAGTTGGGATTCTGCTAATAAATCTTTAATCCCATATCTCCATAACTCTCCAAACTTTGTGGCTCCGACGCCGATTATTCCGATTTTCATAAAATGTTAGTCGTTTGTCGTGGGTCGTTAGTCGTAACAGCTAATTTTTTATTTACGACTGACGACAAACGACTTACGACATACCTCCGTTAATGTATCATCTCAACCATTTGCCTGTATTGAGTATAATTGACATACACCTTATTACTTAGGTGGTTTAATAATTTTTTGCCTATCTTCTGGGTTTCTGGCAAAAGGCCAGTAGTTTCAATAACAAAACAATCTGAGCCGCTGCCTGAGCCGTATGATGTAAGCAATATTCTTTGATTAGGCAGGGCATTTTCTAACACATTTGTCAATCCTAACAGGCAGCTGCCTGAATAAGTATTGCCGATTTCGTGCACGACAATTCCATATTTTAACTGTTCTTTTGTTGCTCCTAATGTTTTTGCAGCTGATAAAGGGAATTTTCCGTTTGGCTGATGAAATACAACATGATCAAAATCATTAATCTTAAAGCCGGTTTCATTGAGCATTGCCTGTGTTGTCTCAATTACGTGCTTGAAATAAGCTTCGTCGCCAGTAAATCTGCCCATGTGTGTTGGATATTTTTGCGTATTTCTTCTCCAGAAATCAGGTGTGTCTGTTGTTTTTGATAATGTATAAAGAATGTTTGCAGCAGTTTTTTCATTTCCATTATTATCTTTTCCAGATTTCCCAATGATAAACGCAGCTCCCCCTGCAGACGCACTGTATTCTAACGCATCTCCCGGCGCACCCTGAGACGTATCAGCACCAATAGCAAGGCCATATTTTATCATGCCTGAAGCAACCATTCCAGAAACAATTTGCAGTGCAGCTGTTCCTGCCTTGCATGCAAATTCCAAATCAGCAGCAGTAAAATTATTTCCTATGCCCAATGCCTCGCCCAAAATCGATGCACTTGATTTAACAGCGTAAGGATGTGATTCACTGCCCATGTAAATTGCACCAATTTTTGTTTTGTTAAAATTATTAACTGATTCATTAGAATTATTATCTTCTGTCTTTGCATCATTTTCTAATGCTTTTGGTACTAGCTCTGCTCTGGCAATTGCAGTCTTTGCAGCTTCCACAGCGATTGTAACTGCATCTTCATCTTTATTAGGAACAGATTTTTCAGAAATAAGTAAAGCTGATTTTAGCAATTCAACATTTTGGTTATTGGCAGCAGCAATATCTTCTATTTTTATTCTGAATTTAGGAATGTAACATCCAAACCCGACAATGCCAATGTTTAGTTTTTGAAGCATTCTTAACACCACAATTAATTTAAAATATTTTAAATTATTCTACTTTTTTTAGTATACAATTATTACTTCCTGCACCTATATTTTACTCTCCCCTCGCTAATTTCATATGACAATTACATAATGCATACTCATTTGCCAATACTGCAAGCAAATTGAGCTCTTGTGCTAATACAGCTGCAGCTATAACCTCTGCAAATGTTCTTGTGAGTGGGTTGGTACAGGTATTATTTATATTATTTCCGCTCTTCTCTTCTATTTTTTCAATCTTTTCTATTTCATTTAAGTTTGCGCAGTTATTTGCGCTGTTTTTCACGATGTTGTTTCTGTTGTTTGCGAATATAATATCAAACGCTTCTTTTGCAGTGCCAAATTGGGTGCCTCCTCCTATTGTTCCAATTTCAAGGCAGGGCAATGTAATACTAAATTTAATGGCATTATTAACTCCAAGTGTATTACTGAATGGAGCTGATGCAGGCGCCGCAAAAGTGTAACAGGTTGAGCTTTCAACAATCTGCGCAAGATCCTGCCCGGTTGCTGCGAAAATTCCGGCGATGGTATTTGCGGCATTTGCATTGCATCCTGTTAATGAACCTGCAAGAAGTGAACCAACATGATTTTTCCAGAAATTTAATTTGATTATTCTTTCAGCGCTTACATTGAAAACTTTTTCCAAGATTTCATTGGAAATAATTATTGAAGCTTCTGCTTTATACCCTCTGCCTTCTACAATATTTATCATAGCTGCTTTTTTGTCAGAACATAAATTGCCGCTCAATGCCAAAAGCTTGAAATCTTTTGTTTCTGGATGTGTTTCTGCATTTAATAATTCCTGCATGATTAATGTTGTATATTTTACAGCAGAATTCATACCCATTGCCTCGCCTGTGTTATATCTAAACCTTAACCAAACCTTATTTTGAATCTGAAATGCTTTCACGTCCATAAATTTGGAGTATTCTGCGTTTTCCTCGACGATTTTGGCGAAAAGAGGGTTATACTTTCCAGTATTAATATTTTCGGAAAACTTTTGCGCAGAAAAAATATCAGGCGCTTCCAATAACGGCGCCCTTGTCATTCCGTTGTATACGACAGAAGAGACTACGCCGCCAGCCAAGTTTATTGCTTTTATTCCTCTGTTAAGGCCAGCAACTAAAGCTGCTTCATTTGTTGCGATTGGAATGTGAAACTCCCTCTGTTCAAATTTTGTTTCAACATTTGTGTTAGCTGTATTTGTGCTGTTATTTATACTATTTATCCAATTTATTTTCACAGGACCGGCTATGCTTAATGGTATCTTTACAGTGCCTAGTTTTAATTCTGTGCCTTTGAGGATGTTGCCGTCTTTTAACCGTGAATTATTTACGAATAAACCATAATTAGCATCTTTTATTGTGTCTAATGTAATCCCTAATGTTTCTTCGAATATCTCTGCGCGAAGCCTTTCGCTGATTTCAACAGCCTGCAGAAAATACTCGCTGTCAGAATTAAAAATATTCTGGAAGAGATATTCCTCTAACTCATAAAGTTTGATTTTGCTGTTTTTCACTAATTCTTTTATGTCTTCTTTTTTAAGATTTTGTTCACTCATACATCAAGGTAATAGAAAAAGAGTTATAAATCTTTTTGTTTGGTTATAGTAAAAACTCCGTTCTTCATCAAAAAATTTATATATAACTTGTTATATCAGTTGATATAACATGAAGAATATTAAACCCATTAAAAGCAAAAAGAAAAAAACAGCGCTTCACACAAGGCAGGTTTTAAGATATCCTAGATTAGATACTGTACTAATGGTGGAGAAATTTATAAAAAAGTATGACGGCGAGTTTAAAAAAAGGGCATTGTGGGAGCATCTGCCTAAAAAAATGATGTACCAAACCTTTTGTGTTGTTATTGATTATCTTTATGAAAACAGAAGGATATCTATTGATGCAGTGGGAAAGATTGGTTGGGCATATTATCCTGAATTAGCAAGAAAATATTATGACAGAAAAGATTTAGGAAGGTATTAATAATTAAATCTTCTTTCATAATTTTTGTGATCAAACCATTCTAAAACTATACTGACAACAATAACCTCTTCATGTGCCACAGAATAT
>JACQSP010000152.1 GCA_016205905.1 Candidatus Woesearchaeota archaeon | reverse complement strand
TATATACTAAAATTCCTTGATTTTCGAACAAAAATCAAGGAATTTTGTATATACAAATGGAATTAGTTTGTTCGAAAACTAATTCCATTTAGTATATATTAATTATTATTGTTGACTAGGAGATGAAGTTATGGTTCTAGAATCATTGGTTGAAGTGGGCAATACGCCTTTAATTTGTGTCGACGGAATTTATGCGAAGTTAGAATGCACTAATCCCTGCGGCAGCATTAAAGACAGGATAGCCAAATATATTATTGAAAAGAGCGAAGAAAAAGGTATTCTTAGAAAAGGAATGAAGATTATCGAGGCAACAAGCGGCAATACAGGTATTGCATTTGCTTTTTATGGGCGTCAAAAGGGGTATGCTGTTACAATTATTATGCCGGAAAATATGACTGAAGAGAGAAAAAGAGTGATAAGAGGATTTGGCGCAACTTTGATTGAATGTTCAGCAGAAGGAAGTTTTGCTGAAGCAGCTAGAATCAGAGATGAGATGGCAAAAGATCCATTATACTTTAATCCTGATCAGTTTTCTAATCCTTTAAATGTCGAATGCCATTATCAAACAACAGGTTGTGAAATTCTGGCTCAACTAGCTCAAATTCAGAAAGAGAATGCTAAAAAGTATACACAAAAATACACTGCTAAACCTATCGATGCCTTTATCGCTGGTGTTGGAACAGGAGGTACATTAATTGGCGTCGGAAAAGCGTTAAAAGAAGCTTATCCTTCTGTTCAGATTGTAGCTGTTGAGCCAAAAGAGTCTTCAGTTATGAGCGGTGGAAAGCAAGGAATACATGGTATTGGCGGGATAGGAGATGGTTTTATACCTGCGATAGTTAATGATGTTAATAACAGCGATGGCAACAGCGATGGCGGCTTGTCTAATATTATTAATGAAGTGTTCTGTGTATCGACTAATGAAGCGAGAGAAGCTGCGCAGTATTTAGAACGCGAATTTGGATTTTGTGTTGGTGTTTCCTCAGGAGCCAATTTCTTTGCTGCAAGAAAATTCGCTGAACGTTTTGATACTGTTGTTACTGTTTTTCCGGATGGTTATCCAAAATATCAGTCAATGGGATTAGAATCCAGTCATAACTGCCCTTACAGAAAAAGCCAGCCGATAGATAGTTTAGTATTAAAATAATGTAGAAACAAGCATCTATTTGTGTATTGAAAAAATAAATCTAATCTGTTAACATCATTGCCCTATTTTAATTTATATCCTACTGCAGTAGGAATTTTATACAATCTTGGCCCTTCCTCTGTTCTTAACTCTTTAGATTCTAAATCCCATTTTGCTCGAACTATTAATTCAATACTGTTAAAAAGTCTACCAAAATTAATGCGAAGATTATTACTCTCTTCATTTGTAGGATTTCTTTTTTCATCACTATTATACGACCAGAAACGGGGATTACGAACATAAATTGGTGGACGGTTTTCTCTATCTAAATAATGAGTGCGGTTTATTGTTTGTATTACTAAGAAATCTGTAAGAAAATGTTTATTTTGATAAGATAATGCAACCATTTCAAAAGGAAGTTGATAACTCATCCGAAGACTGACAATATCAATCTTTCCATCGCTTTCAAACAGAATTTTATCATATGGTCTTTTCTTTTTTGATAAACCTCTTAATGCTTCTTTTAATCTTTCTTTGGGAATTTCTTCTCTTAAAACTACATCAGATAACTCTTTCACTCCTAATAAAGCTTCTATTTGTCCTCCGTGAAGTTGATGTAGATATGCCCAATCTTCCATTTTAAATGAGAAAATTAATTAATATATAAAGATTTAGTAAAAACAGAACAATAAATAAAAAAAATGCCAACAATCTGCAACCTAAAGGTTGCAGTATTGACCGTTGGCATTTTTAAATTTGGAAAAGACTTCATCTGTGACCGCAAGGTCACAGTATTCGCTTTTCCAAATAAGTAAGAAGTATTGACAATAATAAAAATAAAACAGATAAAGATAAGTTAATGCGTTCAAGTGCAGTTAATAAATCACATATTTACAATCCAAAACTTTCCTTGAATTCCTTCATTTGTTTGAATTTTTCTATGAACTTATAACCTTCATCTGTTATTATGAGATATCTGTACTGTTTCTCGCTGATTTCCTGCACTAATTCTTTGCTCATAAGCTCTTCTAAATAACTTGTCATTAATTTATGTGAAAGGTTAGCTTTGTACATTAAATGCGTTGGCTTTATCTTGCCGCCCTTTCTTTGTATAGCTTCCAGTATATCGTTTATTATATCTATCCTGGATCTTCTTTGCTGTGGCATGATAAGTATGTAAATGGCGCTTTATTTATTAATGTAATGGTTTTTTTAGCAGTTTCTAAGAAAAAAGGCACTAAAATCCAAGAAAATGGATTATTAAAAGAAGAAAAAAGAGAGAGAAGCAGGAAGAAATAGAAAAAAGAGATAAAACAAGAGAAATAGATAAAAGTGAGAATTAAGGGTTAATATCTTCATTATCTGCATTTTGCATTCTTAAATACACATAGCAGACTATACAATAACAATAAAAGCCCAACTAATTGTAAACTTTCAGCAATCGCATAAAAATGCAGATTAAGAGCTACAAAAAGGAAAGATAATTGGCTTAATGCCAAAAACCAATATGTGAACATTACATATCTTAATGATTTAACTTGTTTTGGCTTGCTTGTCTTGCAGGCTCTATAATAGTACCAGAACAACAATGAAATGAATAATATTGCTGTTGCATGGAAAAAGAAGTAATTGCTTAAGCTGAACCATGTCGCTATTAATATCAGCCAGAACATTATAATAAACAATTTTCTGTCTCTATGCTGGTAAAGCAGATAAAACAAGCCCATAACTCCTGCTAAAAATAAGAATCTGTAGCCGATAAATCCTATTGAAACAAGTAAATCAGAGCTTTCAAGCACAGTGTAAGTGAGAACTATACTTCCAACAACTTTCTCTTTGACAACTTCATAATACACGACAACATTTGTCAATAATTTAAAAAAGAATGATGCTGTTAACGTAAAAAAGCTTAGTGCAAGATATTTGTACTTTTTATCCTGGCAGAATGTATAAAGTTTATAGCTAAATATAGCAATAACAAGTGTAATTATTAATGCAATTACTGCAGAAATTGTATCTATTCCGTAAAACCATCTTGGGCTTAAAACGAACTTTAACATAGTATCTGGTAAATAAAGCCAGAGGTTTAAAAAGATTATGAAATAACACTTGGTTGTGTTCACTTAAATTAGGTTTAGAGAACTTTGCATAAATGGCGTTTTGAAAAAACACAATAGGTATAACCCACAAAATATAAGGTTATAGACTTCGTTGGTACCGAAAATATGAATTATTCAAAGTTCTCTTTAGTTCTTTTAAAGTGAATTTGTGTTCGTTTCTTTTGTTCAAGAAATCTTTTGCTGTAAAGTTAACGAGACCTCAAAACGCATTTTTAGATTAAAATAATATAATAAATACATTATTCTTTAAACTTTGCGCGGATGTTTATTTATTAAATAAGTCATTTTGCGCGGTTATATCTAGGTTAAAATAGTATAATAAGCATATTATTTTTTAAACTTTGCGCGGATGTTTACTTATTAAATAAGTCATTTTGCGCCATATTATAAATTGGTCATTAATCTAATCAATACTAACTGTGTTGTAAAGTAAATGTCAGGTTAAAAAAAGAAAAATTTGAATTTTGGTTAAAAAAGAATTTTAGTATGATGTATATCTCGTTTACTTAACAATCTAGGGGGGCTTCAACCAAAAAATAGTTTAGCGAGGAATGATAAAACTATTACAAGTATATCCGCTAACATTAATGTTATAGGGTTTTAAAACAATTCTTCCAGCTGTATCTGTTTGTTCTTTATGAGCTCCTTTGTCTGATAAATGAGTTTGTAGAGTTACATAATCCCCATTATTTATTTCTCTGTCAAGTGTTTCTAGTTCTTTTGGCTCATCTCTAACTACATAGCTTATATCCTTTTTTTCACCATCCAATCGAAGAGTAAACTCATACGCCGCTTCAGTGCGTCTTTCATTTATAACCATGCCTTTTGTAATAATTGTATTATTACCTGTAGTTAAACCAAGGGGAAGAGCTATAACTGCAGATATCCCATAAAAAGCTAAGACATCATACCAATTTTGTTTATCAAAAAAACCGCTTCTTTCAGCATAATATTTCCATCCTTTCCATGCCATTTTTATCACCCAATTACTATTTTATTTATCTTTACTTCTAAAGTAAATAAAAAGTCTGCCTCAAATTTGTCAGCTTTGCTAGTATCTGTTAGTCGTTTGTCGTAAGTCGTTGATCGTAAGCTGTGAATCTTAGACTTATTCATCGATTGTTATAATTCATTCATAGTTCGTTAGACGACATACGACTAACGACCCACGACAAACTCGTTTATTGTTTTCGCCAAAGCTGGCTGGCAGACTTTTTACTTCCCTTCTAAAACCAAAATTTGAATAATAATCATAAAGAGTATTACTTACCACTATTTAAAATGTATTACCAATATTTTTGTAATAAGGAAAAATTTATATATAAATAAGGTACACTATACTAAAAATGAAACATGATAAGAAGGATTGGAAGATTATTTATCAATTATCTCTTGATGCAAGACAGAGCATTTCCAAAATTGCAAAAAAGATTGGTTTAAGCCAACAATCAACTGATTATAGAATAAAACGGCTTGAGAAATTAGATGTGATAAAGGGATATTATACTTGTATTGATATCTCAAAGATAGGCTACTCTATTTTCAAGATTTATATTAAACTCCAAAATTTAGATGAAGAAAAAGAAAAGGCAATGCTAGAAGACTTGATACAAAACCCAAATATTGTGTGGATAGCCACATGTGATGGGGTGTGGGATCTTTACATTGCAATTTGGGCTAAAAATATATTTCAATTTAATAAAATATTTTCAAAAGTAAATAATGACTATTCTTTTTATTTTCTAAAAAAAAGCATTATTGCTAACACTAAAGTTTTCAAATTTAAAAGAAAGTATCTCGCTTTATCTAAAAATGAAGAGGATACATCATATATTGAATGGGCAGGAGAAATTTCAGAAGTTAGTTTAAATAAACTCGATTTTAAGATACTATTATCTTTGGTTCAGGATGCTAGAAAAAGCGAAATCCAAATATCAAAGGAATTAAATATCTCACGCAAAGTTATTGCTTATCGATTAAACAATCTTAAAAAATCTGGTGTAATATTCTCATATCAGCCGTATATTAATGAACACTTTCTTAATATTAAAACATACAAACTGCTTATTTCTCTAAAGAGCCTTACTGCTGATAAAGAAAAAAAATTGTTTTCATTTCTTAGATACCATCCTTATGTTCTTGAAGTTATTAATTGTATTGGGAATTGGGAATTAGAGGTTGATATGGAAAGTCCAAGCATAGACATTAATCATAACTTAATTCGTGAATTAAAAAACAAATTTACAGATATAATTAGGGAAATAGATATCTTGTTAATTTATAAAACTCACAAATATAATTATTTACCAACTGGCTTGAAGGAGATTGAACAAAAAGTAGGATAGTGATGGAACAATTTTCATAAATCATCCAGTAAGTAAAAAGTCTGCCAGTCAGCTTTGGCGAAAACCCGCAAAATAATACACTGCAAAATATAGTCACGGACATTAATAATCGTATGTAAGTAACCGTGACTATATGTTGCAAACACACTAAATTTTAATAATAACTTTTTATGTGTTTGCAACATTGAAC
>JACQSP010000151.1 GCA_016205905.1 Candidatus Woesearchaeota archaeon | reverse complement strand
AAATGGAATTAGTTTGTTCGAAAACTAATTCCATTTAGTATACAAAGGAGGCAACAACATGTATTATCTCGCTGCATTTTGGATTTTGTTTTTAATATTCTTTTTAGTTTATTTAGTTTCATCCCTATTCAAAATAAAAAAGTTACAGAGAAGGTTAGATGAATATGGCATACTTTTTGTTATGGCTCTAGGCTCTTTAGTTATTGTTGCAATTGCTTCAAAGGATCCAATTGCTGTTGGTGGAATAGAAATACCTGTTGAATTACAATGGTTTGCATCTTTATTTGTCACTATTTTCGGTATGTGGAGATTTTTTCTTAATCCATTAAAAAAGAAGGTTTATAGAATGGACAGAGAAATGGGTGAAGTAAGGGCAACTATTAGTAATTTAGATAAAACTGTTGATAAACTTGAAAGAAATGTTGATAAACTTGATGGAAATATTGATAAAATATTATATCATCTTTTAATTAAAGATAAAATCCCAAAATAAAACAAACTATATAAATCAACAACACACTCTTTTCTCATTATGTCACTTTTACCATTTGAAAAAATAAAAAGAAAGGAGTTGGTTAGAAAGAGTGCTGAAACAAGCGCTAAATTTGGTTGCAGGCCAGAGGATAGAACAACAGAACAAATACTTAATTATGGTGTTGTTAATATAGACAAGCCATCTGGCCCAACATCACATCAGGTTTCTGACTATCTTCAGAGAGTTTTAAATATCAATAAGTCTGGCCATTCCGGAACTTTAGACCCAAAAGTTACTGGTTGTCTGCCTGTTGCCTTGGGAGATTCAACAAAGGTTGTGCAGGTGCTATTGCATGCAGGCAAAGAATATGTAGGCATTATGCATCTTCATAAAACAGTTTCAGAAAAAAAACTTAATGAAGCTATAGAAAAATTTACAGGCAGGATTAAGCAGTTGCCGCCGATAAAATCTTCTGTAAAAAGACAGTGGCGTTTCAGAAATATTTATTATTTTGAAGTTCTAGAGATTAGTGAAGACGGAAAAGATATTCTTTTCAAAGTAGGCTGTCAGGCAGGAACATATATTAGAAAATTAGTTCATGATTTAGGGCAGGGAATTAAAGATGAAACAGGCAATCCAATTGGTGCACATATGAGCGAGCTTCGAAGAACAAAAGCAGGCCCATTTAATGAGTCCACTTTGTGCACTTTGCAGGATTTGGCAGATGCGTTTTATTATTATAAACAAGGCAATAATGAAAGCAGAAATGACAAGTTTCTGAGAGCAATTATCCAGCCAGTTGAGAATGCAGTTGCGCATCTTCCCAAAGTGTGGGTTTTTGACACGACAGTTGACACGCTGTGCCATGGCGCGCAGTTAAAAGTTCCTGGCATAAGCAAGGTTGAGTCAGACATACAAACAGCAGATCAAGTTGCAATAATGACACTGAAAGATGAGTTGGTTGCATTTGGCGAAGCATTAATAATTTCTAAATCCATGGTTCAGGAAGAAAGAGGCATTGCAGTAAAGATTAAAAGGGTGTTTATGAAGCCAGGTGTTTACCCGAGGATTGATAGATTGCCTAATGTTTGAGTATGTGTTAAAAATAAGTCAAATATCACATATGTATTTGTTTTTCTAATTAAATTCACTCTCCATTTTCTCCGTAAATCTTTCACAAGAACCGCAACTTTTCCGTACATTTTTCACCCCTTTTTATACTCTTTCCGCTAAATCTTGAAAGCATTTCAATGTCGTCGGAAAACTTTCGGAAAAAGTTGGCAAAGGTATATTAATAAGAAGAGATAATTATATCTAACATGTATGAATTGGATATAAAACCAAAAGTATTTAAGATATTTATGAAGCTTGGAAAAAAGAATCAAGTTAGGTTATCTGCTATACATAAGAAGATTGATGAAATCCGTTCAAATCCTTTTCACAAATATAAATTTTTGAAGAGTCCATTACAGAATTTTAACAGGGTTCATGTGGATACACATTTTGTATTAATATTTCAAATAAATCATAAAGAAAAAAAAGTGGAGATATTTCACTTTGACCATCATGATTATGCATATAAATAGTCACCTTTAAACATATAATTAAAATTTATAATAAATACTGCACCATTTAGGTTACAAATCGTTGGTAGGTTTTTTATTTCAGTCCAAATGTTTTAGCAAAGTCATTTACCCTTATACTTTTCTGTTTTTCTATCTTTTTAATCTTTTTTATAAATTCTGGCCTCAGTTCAGGCTCGTCCTCTTCTTCAATATATCTGCTTACTACAAACTCTATTGCTTCTCCTTTGTCTTTCAGGTTGTATTTTGCCTTTACAACATTCAGAACTCTGTTGGTATTTTCATCAATTTGTACTAATGCTTGTTTCATATTAGTTCACCTTAGTTAAAATAAGTCAAACTTATTTATATATTTTTTGGTTACAAACTATAAAACAAGAATATTCAGCTATTTCTTCACTAACACAAGAATTGCATCATCACTGATACATTTGTAGTCAGGTGGTTGAAACAAAGGTGTTTTTGATTCATCAACAAGGCTATTAAAAAAAGCAATTCCTAATTCTCTTAAGTCATGATGCTGGCTTCTCAATGAAACTAGCTTTTCTCCAATATCTTGGCTAGTTTTATAATCTTTTTTCATACAGCCATCTGTATAAAAAGCAGCTATGTCTCCCTCAGATATTATAATTGGTTTATACTCTGGCTCTTTTGCCCACCCCCAACAATCTTTTCCATTACTTTCATTTCTGCCTAAACCGATTACAGGTGGTGCTCCTTGAGCAAAATAACCATTTACATTTACTATTTTATCTTCACCTACAACAACATAACCACCATCACCTAATCTAAAACCATGTAATAATTTTTCTTCTAAAACAGCTCCTAAAAATGTTGTCTGCCCAACTTCCTTATCTTGTTTTGCCCGTTCAATATAATGTGAAATAGTGCCTCTATATTTCTGTAATTCTGAATCTTTGTCTAAAGCCGCTTCAATCATTTCACATAATTTTTTTCGGTCTATTTGTGAAACATGTTTTATACTGCCAGCCAAACCAAGAATACTTGCTTCTGTAACAGGCAAACAGTTTTTAGTTTGATAATACATCTCGTCAATTATGCCAGAAATAACTTCATACACAACTAATTGTGAGAAGGGAGTTGAGCCGACACCATCTCCTATCACAACTCCTTTAACATTATTCTGTTCATCTAATAGAATTCCCCCATAATCTTCACATGTCCACAGGCTTTCCTGGCCGGCTCTTATAATTACTGCTTTATCTTGAACATATGCCACTTCAACATAAAAATCTCCTAAATCAAGAATTGTTCTCTCAATAACTGGTTCTTGTTTGCCAATTCGTTCAACTAATACTGCCTTACAATCATACCATGGTGCAACATAAGGTTTATGATGTGGAACCCCTAACAATTTTGTTGGTCCTTTTATAAGAACTTTTGATTCAATAGATTGTCCAGACCCTGTTTTAGTTTCTTCAGTCATATAAATCACTTCAATGAATTCTAAAAATATTATAATTATCTATTAATCTGATTCTATCTTGGTAGTTACTTACTTCTCATCCACAAACACACCAGCAACAATCAATGGAAATATAATCGTAGCATCTCCCTCGACCATTACAGATGTTGCATTCATTGCCTGTTTTCCCCAGCTCACTGCTTCTTCTGGCCTTGCGCCTGCCATTGAGCCGTCGCCTTCTGTTCCAGTAGAAATATACACTGTGTAGTCAGTTCCATCCCTAAACATGTTTGCATTCATTATGTGGTGTTTAGGCAGGCTTCCTCCAAGAATTATTGCGCCTGTTTTCTCAGCATTGATTGCAATATCATTTATCTTGACAATATCACTGGTTATGTCAATCTTAAAATCAGGATTTTTCTTTTTATAAAAATAAGTCATGTCTCCAAAAGAGCCGTCTGTTATTGCAGGGCAGAAGACAGGAATATTGTTTTTTGCCGCCCAGTATAATATTGAATTTTCTTTTATCTGCTCGCTCTTCACCTCTTTGTCAATCTCTTTTCCCAATTCAAATATTAATTCGCTTGGCGAGATTGTATTTTGTGATATACCTAGTTTATTTTTCTGCTTAAGCTCTCCTGAAATTCTTACAAAAAACCTGCTCATTAATTTTTCAAATTCAATATACCTATTATTAGGAACAAAGATGTTTCCTATTCTGTTAATTCCTTTTCTCCTCAATTCTTTCCCGTCTGCATTAAAGCTGCCGAGGACAAAAGGTGTTTGGCATTTAATAATATCCTCTTCAATACCGCCTGCAGTTGTTACAATTACATCAACAAATTTAAGTTTGACAAGATAAGCTATCACTTCTCTTAAGCCAGAACTGACCATGTTTGAAGTATAGCCTAAAAACACAGTTAATTTTTCTTTTTTTGCTTCTTTTT
>JACQSP010000150.1 GCA_016205905.1 Candidatus Woesearchaeota archaeon | reverse complement strand
TTATAATTTATTTGATTAATTTATTATATATTATATAAATCTTGCGTTAAGGGATATATAAAGTTTTTGGATTTTTGAAATTTATTTGTTTCGTTCCCGGCATACTCCAACAGGTTCATTATGATAAAACTAAAGCGAGTAGGTTGTTAGTCGTAGGTCGTCAGTCGTTTAACGAACGACAAACTACTAACGACTTACGACAAACAATTATTTTTATTCATGAGACGTGTGGCTGCGCCCACAAACGGATTGTGAACGGGAAAAAGAAGATTAAAAGAATTAATCATCCAAATTGACCTCTTTATTCCTTTCTTTGCGTTTTTGGTTTCATTTGAACCCTAAGTATGGTTTCAATTGAAAAAGACCTCATTTTGCCTTTTTTTTATAAACTTAAAAGTTTAAAACCAAAAAGTTTATAAATATGCTTTTCCTTCCGTATACACATGAACAATCCATTTGTATTCGGAAAAGTAGTGAGAGGAAGCAACTTCTGCAATAGGAAAACAGAAATTCAGGCTATAATTAAAACTGTCTCTTCTAAAAACAACCTAGTAATCGTATCTCCCAGAAGATACGGAAAAACATCATTAGTGATTAATGCTTTGGAGCGCAATAACATTCCATTTTTGTTTATTGACTGTTCTAATTTAATAAATGAAAATGTGTTTTTAGAAAGGCTTACTTCTACTTATCTTGAACGGCTGAAGAAAGGAGATGTGTTGGAAAAAATTAAATACCTTTCCAAATCCGTAAACATTGAATATACTTTTTCTGTAGAAGGAATGTCTGTAAAAGTTGCTAAGTATAATGACTCATCGCTGGATAAGCTCATTAAGCAGATTTCAAAAGATTATGTATTAGTATTTGACGAATTTCAAGAATTATTTGTTCTTGATGTTAATCTGGTTAAGAGGCTGCGTTCGGTTATGCAGTTTGTTAAGCAAAGCTTTATCTTTTTAGGAAGCAGGAAGCATCTGCTGCTGTATTTGTTCTCCAACCAAAAGAGCCCATTTTATAATTTTGCCCAGATGATAAATTTAACTAAAATTTCAGAACCTGAATGGAAAGCTTTCATTAAAGCCAAGTGCATCAAGACTAAAGTTAGATTAACTGAAGATGATATTGCGGCAATATTAAAGTTATCAGAAGCTATCCCTTTCTATGTCCAATACTTATCTTATCATTTTTGGGAAGAACGGATAAGAGATTTAAGCATCAATCCCACAGAAATTATTAAGAAGATAATCTCGTCTAATGAATATATCTATGAAGAGCTGTACTCTAGGCTAACTGAATCGCAGAGAAAAGCATTAAACATATTGGTTAAGGAGGAAGACAAGTTTTTCTCTGAGCGGGTGTTGAAAGAGCATAATCTAAAAAACCCGCAGCTGCTTAACAAAGCACTGGCCTCTTTGGAAGAAAAAGGAATAATAGAGCGCAATGGGCGGTACCAATTTAACGACCCCTTATTTAAGCAGTATCTCAAATTTATAAACCAAAAAGTTTAAAACTAAAAAGTTTATAAGAATCATTGTCAGGCTTCACCCAAAAATGCTTAAACTGCATTTCCTATCTTGAAATTTGAGAAGTCATCGGCAAGACTAAAGTGATTAATGTGGGTAAGAAAGGAAAAATAATTGAGGTACAAATAATGCCAAATTACATCCCCATCAAAGATGGTATTGAATTTCTGGCCGAGTTTTTAGAAATCAAACAGAAAGACTGCCGATTAGTTTGTTCACTCTGCGGAGAGTTTGTAAAAGACCGAAAACCATTTTCTCCAAAGATGTACTATGTTATGAATAACATCGGCGTGACTTCGCAGGAACCGGGAGAGATACTCTTGCCAATATATGAAAGTCTGGTGTGGGAGAGGGATTATTGAGGTTTAGGTAAATCTTTTGCGATGTGTCAAAATTAGTTATAATGTCGGACATAATTACTTATCTTATTTGTTATATCCGACAAATATATAGTCACGGACATTAGTAGTATATAAGTAGTTCCGTGACTATATGTAGTAAACACACTAAATTTTAGTGATAAAGTATATTATGTGTTTACTACATTGAACGAACTAAACTAAATTTATAAGTTAT
>JACQSP010000147.1 GCA_016205905.1 Candidatus Woesearchaeota archaeon | reverse complement strand
ATCGTACCTCTTACCTCAAACCTCTTACTTCTTACCTTTATTTGTGAACCGTGGACTGCGTCCCACAAACTGATTAAAAATAAGAAAAAACTAAGAAAGAAAATAGTTACTTAACCTTCTCCTCAATCTTTTCCAGATCCTCTTTCAAATCTGAAATCTTTGTTGTTAAAACTTTAAATTCCTTATCAACATCTTTTCTAGATAGTTTCAATGCAACATTTTCTTTGATGTCATCTAACTGCTTGTTTATCTTCTGTATATCTTTTGTCTTAATTGAGTTAGAAGAAACAAAATTGTTTATCCGTGTCAATTTGCCTTCAATCTCCTCAAGCTCTTTTCTCTTTGCAAAATTACTGAAATCAACATTTTTGGTTTTATCTGCCATTGCATCAATCAATGTGATAGTTCTGTTTATTTTGGTCTCAATCTCGTCAACATCTTCCTTTAGGCTTTGGTGTTTTTTAGTGCTTGTCTCAAGGAATCTTTCAACCTCTCTTTTTAGGATCAGATTATCTTTAATCTTTCCAATATCTTCCTTTAATTTGGCGAGTTCGTTTGCATTTAGGCCTTTTTCTTCTTTTTCTTTAATCTCTTTCTCCAGCTTTTCAACAGAGCTCCCAACTTCAACAATATTCTTCTGAATATCCACAACTGCTTGAATTAAATCATTCTTTTCAACAAGATTATTCTTGATTTCATGTTTCAGCTCATCAAATGCCTTTGATTTAACACCTTCCTTTAAAGAGCTCTTTATGGTTATTAATGCTGAATTTACTTCATCTAATTCTGTATTAAGATGATTCACTTTTTTATGAAGTTCCTCATGCAGGCCAAGAACCTCTTTTTTAGTGCTGCTGTTCTCTTTAATCTGTTTAATCTGGGAAATAACATCTTTCCTTGTGATAAACTGTTTTTCAACATCATCTGCATCCATGCTAAACTCTGTGAGCTGAGTAACTTTTTCGTTTATTCTCTCAAGCTCCTGCTCAAAGTTAAGCACTAGCTTGTCAAACTCATTATCAAACTCTTTTCTGCTGACGCTGTTGCTGATATTTGTGTTCAGGGCATTGTCTAGTTTATTTAATCGGCTGTCTACCGCCTTATGCATGTTTTCTTTAAACTCTAAAAAAGATTCCTGTAATTTTTTCAGCTCCTCCCTTGTCTTTTTCACTTCTTTTATTTCTGCTTTGTTAGCCTTTTCATCTTCTACAAGAGTTGTCAGGCGATTGTTTCTCTTTTCGCTCTCTTCTGCGAAGTTGTCTGTCGTCTCTTTTATTTTCTTTAGCTCATCAGTAACTTCCTGCTTTAAGTTGGCAAATTCAGAAAACAGTTTTACATAATCTTCCCTGCTGATATATTTCTCGGTGCATTCCTGCTTTGATAATGTAATTGCCTTGTTTAAAGAAAGTATTTCTTTTTTTAGAGAAACAACATCTTTGTTTACGTTAGAGAAAGCCCCGGCAACTTTTCTGTCAAGCTGAAAAACATCCATTATTACACCTCACTTTTTCACTGCGTTGATTTAAATTTTTTTACTAAATATTTTTTTACCTTTTTTACCAAAGCACTTAATGGTTCAAGTAGGTTCATTTTACTTTTTTCCCAAACCACTTTCTTTTTTTCCTCATCACTTCATTTTTTCCCGCGTAACATTCTATTAATTATTCCATTAACTACTCTATTAATTATTCTGTAAATTCTTTTACTGATTGCTATCATTAAGAATAATTATAGTTTATAAAATTTGTTGTGATGTAGACGAGAAAATGAGAAATTAATTGTCAGTTGGTGACGAAAATAATTGTTTAAATTATTTTATAGAATTCTACAATTGTGTTTCCAGGCAGATAAGAATGTTGCTCTTGAGGAAGATGAACCTCACAAAGTTTGGTTAAGTTTACTTCTCTATCCCCACCAGAAACTTCCTTTTCTAACTCTTTGATAGAATGATATCTTGAAGAGAGTTCTTTTTCAAAATAGTCTGCAATACTCCCACCTGCAGCTATAACCTCTCTACACCAAGAATCTTGTAGTCTTAAATAATATCCGACACAACTATATTCGTCATCTGCTCTTCCACTAACACCAAATGCTAAACAAGAAACAATAAATTTTGCTAAATTTCCGCCAGTTTCATTTGTTGGAATAATTGTTGCCTGAATTTTATATGGTTCGGTAGTCATAGTGACAATCTAAACAAAGGAGTATAAATGTTTATTGGTTCTTTAGTTTATGTTGTCTCATCTCTCAACCATTCCATAAGCTTTTTATATTGCTGCTTTTTCCTCAATTAAGTATGGTAATGGAACTAATTTCAGAAATATTGGATTACAGCATTTTAGGCAATAGTATATGGCAGTATTTATTATTTGTAGGCACGATTGTCTTTACTTATATTATAGGCAAGATTTTGAATTACATAATTAAGACAATAATCCTTTCTTTTACAAGAAAAACAAAAACCAAATTAGATGATCTTATTATTGACGCTGTAAGCCCGCCGATTATATTCTTTATATCTTTGCTTGGATTTTATATAGGATACAGTTTATTAAATCTGTCAGAAAAAGTAATTAAGTTTTTCAGCGGATTGACAGATATTTTAGTTATAATAGGCATGTCATGGCTGGTTATAAGGTTTCTTGATTCTATTATTGAGAACTACTTTGTTCCTTACACAGCGAAAACCAAGAGTGATTTAGACGACCAATTGGTTCCGATATTAAGAACACTTTCAAAAATAATAGTAATTATCATCGCTGGGCTGATGATTCTGAATAAATTAGGGTATAATATTAATTCAATCCTTGCAGGTCTTGGCTTGGGCGGTTTGGCATTTGCTTTGGCTGCAAAGGATATTCTGGCAAATCTGTTTGGCGGAGTAGCAGTATTTACCTCTCAGCCATTCAAGATAGGTGATAGAATAAAAGTAGACGGCCATGACGGGCATGTTCAGACAATAGAAATAAGAACAACAACTATAAAAACATTAGATGGTACACATGTTATAATACCAAACTCAAAGTTTTCTGAACAGATTATAGAAAATATAACGAGAGAGCCTGCGCGAAAAATAGCGTTTACAATCGGATTAACGTATAACACACCGCCGCAAAAAATACAGCGGGCAATTGAAATAATTAAAGAAATTATTGCAAAGCACAATCATACTGTCAAAAAAGAAATAATTGTATTTTTCGATGATTTTGGTAATTTTTCATTGAATATTAAGGTTATTTATTTTATTGATTATAAAGGAAATGCAGAAATTGTCTTCAAGACAAAGAATGAGATAAACAATGAAATCTTAACAAGGCTTAACAAGGAAAAGTTTAATTTTGCATTCCCAACGCAGACGATTGAATTGCTTAAAAAGAGATAGGAATAAGAATTGTTGAGTTATCAAATGATTTGTGGTAATTCTTTTTTTGTTTGTTGTTTGTTTCGTTCCTGGGCGCAGCCACACGTCTTACGAAAAATGTTTGAAAGTTAGAAAGCTTGACAGCTTGAAAGTGCCGCCTATATAGCGTACATTCGAGCTTTCAGACTTTCAAGCTTTCAAACAGTTTCATGTGACCGTGGACTGCGTCCCACAAACTGATTGAGAGCGGAATATAATTGTTTAAATTGGAAAACTTATACTTATTCAGCAAACTGAATCTATCTTTCCAGCGCCTTCAATGCAACCAATTCTTTGCCTTCAATCAATTCTAATGATGCTCCGCCGCCAGAACTTACATGCGTCATTTTCTTGTCATAGCCAAATTGTGTTACTGCTGCTGCGCTGTCTCCCCCGCCAACAATGCTTTTTGCTTTTGTTTCAGAAATTATTTTTGCGATTTGTTTTGTGCCATTTGCAAAAGCAGGGTTCTCAAAATAGCCAATGGGCCCGTTCCATACTATTGTTTTTGCCTGTTTGATTATTAAGCTAAATCTTTCAATTGAGGCTGGGCCAATATCCAGCGCTATCATGTCATCTGGAATCTTATCAACATCAACAATCTTTGTTTGTTTGGAATCTTTGATATCAGTACTAAGGGCAACAACTGCATCAATTGGCAGAACAATTTTAGGATTTTTCAGGTATTGTTTTATTTTTGCCTCTGTTTCAGGTGTCAATCCTTTTGTGTCAATAGATGTTTTCCCGACAGAATAACCATTGACTTTAAGGAACAGAAATGCAAGAGCCCCGCCAATTAGGATTTTGTCAGCAGTCTTAAGCAGATTTTGGACAGCGTTAAGCTTGTCTGCTTTCACACCACCAATTATTGATATGAATGGCTTTACAGGATCTTCTATAGTCAGTTTTATCATGTCAAGCTCTTTCTTAATAAGAAACCCTATACATTTTTCTTTTACAAATTTCGGCACAGACGTCATTGAAGCATCATCACGGTGAGAATTAGAAAACGCATCATTCACATAAATATCTGCAAGACTGGCCAATTGTTTTCCAAATTCATCTTTTAATTTAACATCTTTTGCCTGCTCACAAGGATTAAATCTTAAATTTTCCAGCATAATTATGCAGTCTTTAGAATTGAATGTTTTAGAAGTAAATGCTTTAGAATTGGATAAATTAGATTTGTTAGAATCTGCCTGCCAACCATCTACCTTTTTAACAGGCATATTAAGCAGTTGCCCAAGCCTTTCGCCAACCTTATTTGTTCTCAAAGCTGGCTCTTTTAATGGATCTTTGCCTTCAGGCCTTCCAATGTGAGTCATAAGAATAACCTGTGAAGGCATTTGCTTGAGAATATAATTTATTGTCGGCAGTGTTTCCCTTATCCTAAAATCATCAGTTATGTTGCCGTCGTCCTTCATTGGCACATTATAATCAACCCTTATCAAAACTTTTTTGAGTTTGAAATTAAAATCTTTGATTGTTTTTATCATGGAAAACACCTTTTAGTTAAAGTTTGTAAGGCTCGTCGGGCTAGTAAGGCTTGCAAAACAGGTAAGAGGTAGAAGGTATGAGGTAAGAGGTACGATGATAACATCGTAGTCGTTACCTCTTACCTCAAACCTCTTACTTTCAAGCAATTTCTTTACAAGCCCTACAAGCTACAATCCTTACAAACCATTTATGTTATTTGCACCATCTCTTAATCATATCTATCATTCTCATGCTGTATCCCCATTCATTATCATACCATGCAATCACTTTTACAAGATTTCCGCTAATAACATTAGTTAATGACGCATCAAAAATGCTTGAATGCGAATTGCCAACAATATCTTGGCTGACAATAGGTTCCTCTGTGTATTCAAGAATACCTTTCAGCTCTTTAGATGCAGCTTCTTTCATTGCTTTATTAACATCATCTTTAGTTGCTGTCTTTTCCAATTCAAGAGTTAAATCAGTGCAGCTTCCGTCAGGAACAGGAACCCTTATGGCAATACCATCCATTTTACCTTTCAGTTCTGGTATGACTTCACCAATTGCCTTTGCAGCGCCTGTTGATGTCGGAACAATATTATAGGCAGCATGCCTTGCTCTTCTCAAATCCTTATGCGGTCCATCGACTAAATTCTGGTCAGCTGTATAAGCATGGATTGTATTCATGAATCCTCTCTTGATGCCAAATTTCTTACAAAGAACTTTTAGAACAGGGGCAATACAGTTTGTTGTGCATGAGGCATTAGAAATAATCACATCATTTTTATTTATGGTCTCATCATTAATGCCGTGAACAATTGTTTTGATTGGCTTGTCACCTTTGCCAGGGGCGCTTAGAAGAACCTTTTTAGCGCCAGCCTTAATATGCTTATAAGCAGCGTCGTATTCTGTGAAATAACCTGTGCTTTCAACAACAACTTCTGCATTTAATTTTGTCCATGGCAGTTTTTCCGGGTCTTTTTCCGCAAAAACCTTAATCTTTTTGCCGTCAACAACCAAAGAATCAGGTGTAAACTCAACTTTTCCAAGAAACTTGCCGTGCACAGAATCATATTTTAGTAAATGCGCCAAAGTTTTTGTGTCAGTTAAATCATTTATACCAACAAACTCTATTGACTTATCGCTGTAACCAGCCCTAAAAACCATTCTTCCTATTCTTCCAAAACCATTTATTGCAACTTTTATAGCCATAATATATCACCTTTTATTATTACTAATT